>JALSXE010000058.1:1039-1343 GCA_027072755.1 Campylobacterales bacterium
TTGGGGAACTTCTCTACGTTCATCAGCAGGTAATTCGCGGCGTTGTAGAGCTTGTTCGTGAAGTTGCGGCTGAGCTCCAGCTTGTCGTTGCTAAGCTTTATGTCGCGCCCCTGCACGGCCAAAACGGCAAGCGTGAAGCGCAGGGCGTCGGCGCTGTACTGGTTTATGGTGTCGAGCGGGTCTATGACGTTGCCGCGCGATTTGGACATCTTGTTGCCGTGCTCGTCGCGCACGAGTGCGTGGAGGTATATATCTTTAAACGGTAGCTCCCCCATGAAGTGCTCGCCCATCATGATCATCCTCG
>JALSXE010000059.1:0-1343 GCA_027072755.1 Campylobacterales bacterium
GTGATGATCCCGGTGGCCCATTTGTCCCCTTGCACTTTTAGGTCCAGCCACCCCGATCTTCCAGTGGTAAACCTTCCTGTGAGACCGACATTGACTTTTTGGCCAGCCCTTTGAAACTCCAGTTCTTCCAGAAAGACGCCTGGACGGCCGGCCTGATTGTCTTCCTGGAATTTATTGCTGTCATCGTCTGGGAAAATCCCCTGGACTCCCACTGCGATGGTATTTCCTTCAGTCTCTTCTGAAGACCATGTCAGGTGGGGGGCGAGGGCCATACACACAATAACAAAGACTATTAGGATTTTCTTCATGGCTACCTCCTCCCTCTTGGATTGAAATCAGGCGTGGTGTTGGAGCCATGCACCTGTGAATGGCAATCCCAGCACCTGGCCCCGGCGTTCAGCTTGAAATTGTGGGGGATCCTCCCAACGCCAGGGAAATTGGACTGGAGATGGCAGGTAAGGCACATGCCGTTTCCATTGCTCGCAAGGAGTGTCCTGTTCCATGAACCGTGGGGCCTGTGACAGGTGGTGCATCCCTTGGCTGCCGGGGGATGTTCAAACAGATACGGCCCACGCTGCTCTGGATGACACTTTATGCACGCGGCCCTCATGGCGTCTTCTCCGCCTCCTTTTCCGTGTATGTCGTGGCAGTCTGTACAGTCCATTATCCCCTCTTCCACAGGGTGCCTGTACTGGAGCCTGAACTGGGCTGAGACCGTCTTGTGGCACCCGGTACAAAGCCTCCATGTGGTGTGGTCTTTTGCCGTTTTCGTGCGGTGTGTCTCCACCTCAAAGTGCAGGGCTGCGTCCCTGTGACAGTCCCAGCACGAGACCTTTCCAGAGTGGGGCGATAGTTCTTCGTGCTGGAAATCAGAGGCGTGGCAGTTGAGACACATTTTGTCCCTGGCGTCCAGTGGTGTTTTTGAAAGGGCTGCGCCCCCCCGGATGTCCTGGGCCTCATTGGACTCGAGGTGCCTTGCGGCATCGCCGTGACACGCCTCACAAAATGAAGCGCCTTCTGCCACAACCCCCCTGTGTGGCCCTTTCATGAGGGCCTCTACCTGCTCTGAATGACACTCAGAACAAGGACTCTTTGCCAGAACCGATCCCTTCCACAAAAAAAATGGACACACAAAAAAAAGAAGTGTGCCCATGATGATGGAAGGAAGCCTTGCCCGTCTTATAAATATATCCTTCATTTTACCTCCTCTTTTGCCAAACCATTTGTTCTGATCCCATAAGGGAGAACAATGCCTTTGCCCCAACCCAAAAGTTCAGTCTTTGCCTGTTACGTCATGGTTTTCCTCCTTTTTATTTGTATTGTAGCTATTAATTGCTTACTAA
>JALSXE010000060.1:0-1342 GCA_027072755.1 Campylobacterales bacterium
GCATATAGTCGCCATAGAGGATGAGCCGTTCGATTCGAGAATCTCCGACACGAGACGGATTATGGAGTCGAGTCTCGTCTTGTCCAGAGCCGGTTCGAGAGCTCTTTTGGCCAGATTGCCGTGGCCGAGCTCACGGCGCCCCGGAGGTCCTATGCGTGATGCCTCGCCTACGCTGAAGCCGGGGAAGTTGTAGTGCACCATAAACTCTTCGTAGCTGGCACTTTTGCCCGTTATGCGTTCGAACATCTGGGCATCCTGACGGCTTCCGAGGGTGCATGTAACAAGCGCCTGAGTTTCGCCGCGGGTAAAGAGGCAGGAGCCGTGTACGCTCGGAAGGATGTTGGTCTCTATGGATATCGGGCGCACATCTTTGAGCCCCCTTCCGTCGGCCCTTCGCCCCTCATCGAGGATCATCGACCTGACGCGCTCACGCTTCACCTGACCGACGGCGGCTTTGACCTGATCTTCGCTCCACTCCTCCCTTGCGGCAATATCATCATTTAAAACATGCTCTATTATCGCCTTTATCTCCGTGCCGCGTTCGCTTTTGGCCATACCGTCGAGCGCCCCGTCGATCTCGTCGGAATAGAACTCTTTTATGTAAGTGACGATCGAAGGGTCGGCCTTCTCGTCGAACAGAGGAACATCTTTTTTCGGTTTCGCGGCCTCGACGAAGAGCTTCTCGTACTCCGAAGCGGCCGTTTTGATCGCCTTTTGCGCCAGCTCTATCGCCTCTATGAGCTCCTCCTCTTTCAGTTCGTTCACATGGGGAATCTGGACGATCTCGTCGGCGAGCATCGGGTCGATCATCGGATCCACGGCCACTGTGGGCTCTATCTCCACATCCACGCTTCCTATCGCCCTCATCTCTATCATAAGGAGATCCTCTTTGGTGCCTGAAACGAACAGATCGAGTGTCCCCTCTTCGAGCTCTTCAAGAGTCGGATTGAGTATGAAGCTCCCCTCTTTGCGCCCTATCCGAACACCTGCGACGCTTTTTGAGACCGGAATATCGGAGACAAAAAGAGCCGCCGACGCGGCATCGAGAGCAAGAGACTGAAGATCGGCACTCTCATCGACACTCAGCAGCATCACCGTAATCTGCACGGGATTGTAAAAACCTTTCGGAAAGAGAGGGCGCAAAGAGCGGTCTATGAGTCTCGATGTGAGAGTTTCGAAATCTCCGGGCTTGGTCTCCCGCTTTACGAACCCCCCGGGTATCTTGCCGGCCGCGTAGCTCTTCTCTATGTACTGCACCGTCAGCGGCAGAAAGTGCTCCTCTATCGGTTTGTCGTCCATGACCGCGGTAGCGAGCAGTACGGTCTTTCCGCTTCTAGGCAGT
>JALSXE010000061.1:0-5574 GCA_027072755.1 Campylobacterales bacterium
GCCGTTATGGGGTGGGCATTCGTTACATACCTTATTTTGAAGGGTATAAAAAAGGTGGTGAAGCTCGGTTTCCCCACCGCAGCCGGGATCGGGCTGATAGCGGCGGTAATTATATTCTTTATCGTGAAGAAGATGATTTCAAAATATTCCCACACCATCAGCGACGAACGTACCAGCGTCAACAGCCTCTTTACCATCCCGCTCATATTCGCCGCCGCACTGCTCAGCTTCGCCCACGGCGCCAACGATGTGGCAAATGCCGTGGGACCGCTTGCGGGAATCTATGACGCGCTTGCTCACCAGACGATCTCCACGAAAGCCGCGATTCCTCTTTGGGTAATGGTCATAGGGGCGGTCGGTATCTCATTGGGGCTGGCTCTTTACGGTCCCAAGCTCATAAAGACGGTCGGCAGCGAAATTACCGAACTGGACCAGATAAGAGCATTCTGTATCGCACTCGCCGCCGCCATCACGGTGATCATAGCATCTCAGCTTGGCCTGCCGGTAAGCTCGACGCACATAGCGCTCGGAGGTGTTTTCGGTGTAGGATTCCTAAGAGAGTGGCTCGACAGAACACAGAGACTCGAGTACCGCATCAAAGAGGAGAAAGAGAAGCTCGAAGAGCTGAAAAAGAGGCTAGATGCCTACAGAAGCGAACTCGAAAGCCTTGAATCTAAAGAGAACAAAACACAGCAGGATTACGAGCGAATCGTCCACCTTTTCGAGCTCATATCGGACCATGAAAAGTTGGTAAAAAAGGAGAACAAAGCCCTAAAGTCGGTCTACAAAACCAAATATGTCCAGCGAAACGCTCTAAAGAAGATCGTAGCCGCATGGATCATAACCGTACCCGCCGCCGCACTCATTTCAGCGATAATTTTCTATGTCATAAAGGGGATAATGGTCTAGGAGCTTTCACGCTCCGGCCGTTATCTCTGTCGCTATCTTAAAGCTCTGACGCAAGTTATTTTCTCTTATCGGTACTATAAAAATTTACACTTTATAGAATTTCTCTTCTGCCGATATTCCATATATATTTTTAATGATGGAAACGGCGGATGGTAAAAAAACGGATTTCATTTATCACACTTCTTTTTTGCGGTGCGACTCTCGCCTTTTCGTCCGAGAGTATGGACGATCTGCTGCGGGCTTTTAAAAGCGAATCGGAGCTGTCCAAAATAACCAAAAGCGAATCGGCCGGTTTTCTTGACATCTATACCCGTGAAGAGCTGGAAAAGATGCAGGTTCGCACACTTATGGACGTTCTGAAGCTCTTTACCATACCCAATATTACCAGAACCTCCAACAATATAAGCCAGTTTACAAAACCGACCTTCCCTGTAATGCCCCCCTTCGCGATACGTCTTTATGTCAACGACCACGATATGACCTCCACATCGTTCGGAAGCGCACTGATGCTCTGGAGTGATATGCCGGTCGAATATATCGACCATATAGAGGTTTACAAGAGCGCATCTTCGGTTGAGTTCGGCAACGAGCCCGGCAGTGTCATCATAAAACTCTATACTAAAAAACCTGAAAGAGAAGAGGGAGGAAAAGCGAGAGTTACGGCCGATCAGCGAGGCAGTGCGGAAGCCGACCTTTACTATGCCCATACAACAAGAGACGGCCTCTCGTACTTCTTTTTCGCCAATGCCGACAATGTGAATCGCAAAACCTATAAAAACCTGAATCACGAACTGGACTCCGACAACCACGCCCAGAGCTTCTATGCAAACATCTTCAAAGAGGGATGGCGTCTGGAGGGAGGATCTTACAGAAAGGTCAAAGATACTTTTCTGGGACTAGGCAGGGCCTATACCCCGAATGACGGTGAAATAGAAAACCGCCACAACTATCTTCAGCTTGAAAAAGAGTACGATAACGGCTTTAGTATAAGAGCCGGGTACGACCATCTCGACAGCTACGAAAAAGAGTCTGACAACAGCAAAATAGCGGCCGGTGCAGCCGGGTATGTAACAGATTACACACTACAGCTTCACGACAAAATAGTCTCTTTGATAGCAGAAAAGAGTTTCACCCACACGAACGGAAAACTCCTCGTGGGAGGATTTTACAAATTCAAAGGGCTGGAAGCGGAAGGGGAGTTCGACAGCCGTTCCACCTCGTTCAGCAACGCGCTGCATCTATACTCGCTGTATCTTGAGGAGAGTTACAGCTTCAACCCCACAACGACCTTCATCGGCTCTTTCAAGGGTGACTACTACAGATATGAAAAACAGATAGAGGCTAAAAAAGAGCACATATTGCGCGCCGGTCTCATAAAGAACTACGGCCCTGTTCAAATCAAAGCTTTCTATACCAAAACCTACTACGCCGTACCGTTTCTATATCTCTACGGACCCGACGATACACCCTATAGGGTGAACCCGGGGCTTAAATTTCCACAACCTACTCTAACATCGCTCGGAGTGCGCTACAAAGAGGGCCGCCATACCGTTGATGCCAGAATGTCGCTCATTACCGTAAAAAACAAGGTTCGTCATAAACGAGACGGTACGCTCTACAACAAGCCCAAAGGGTGGTACCACCAGTACGAATTGAAATACAGTTACAACTTTGATGCAAGAAACAGCCTTAAGATGGATCTGTATATGGGAGAGAACGCTTCCGGACTGACAATGAGCCCAAAATACGGCGGACATATACAGCTTTTCAACAGTTTCGGCAAAATAGATCTTTACAACCAGATAGGCTATAGAAGCAACTGCGATTTTTACGGTGTAAATATAGATCCGACATACGACTATACGGCTTCGGTGAAGTATCATGCGACAAAAGATCTATCTATCGGATTTAGAGGCGAAAATATCTTTGGAACAGGCTACAGGCAAAGTTACGCCAGACTGCCGTATTCGATGCCGATTTTCGACAGGAAATTCTGGCTTAATCTGGAGTATCTGTTTTGAAAAAGTTAATACTCACCCTTGTAGCCGCCCTGCTGTTGAACGCCTCTCCGGCCGAAAAAGAGAGAAGTATATATCGCACCATTCTAAACGCCATTTTCCCGAACAAAGCGGTAATCCACGTCTGGCTCGACAACCCGAAAAAGAGAGCGATCTTTAAAAAGATAAAACGGGTCGAAGTCGTAGGTGATCACAAAAAAGCCGATATACTGATTCTTTACAACTCCTTCGACGTACCGGCCGACAACAAGATCATATTTGCCGACGGCTACCTCGTCTTCGAACACTTCAAAAACAGGCTTGTCGGAGGGTTCTACTGGCAAAAAGGGCGACCCAACCTGGTCTTTATAAAAAAGAATCTCAAAGACCACAACATAAGTCTTCCTCCATCTTTGAAAGAGTATATTGAGGACGATATGTGAAATCGATAAGCCGCATATACTTCTTTCTGATAGCGTCCATCGTCGCGGCTGTTATCTACCTCTACTACGGCGTATCAACAACCAACATAAAGCTTATCAAAAATCTCGAGAAGATATTTGTTATTCAGGCGGGCAATTTCGCCGAAAACATAGAACAGGAGATTAAAAAACATACCGCCCCGGACAAAAGGCTCTACGATCTATTAAAAGAGAACGCAGCGGTCAGGGATGAACTCGAACACACTCTTTCGGCACTTGTCACACCATCTTTCAAATATGTATATGTCCTCTACAGAGACGAAAAGGGCAAATACCGCTATCTTCTCGACGGCAGCAGGGAGGACAAAGGGAGTTTCGATCAGAAGCTCGATGTAGACAAGCAGAAGTGGAATCGCTGCTACGAGACAAAAAGAGATCAGATTCTTATGCAGAACAACCTCGAAGGTCTCTGGATAACGTACCTAAAGCCGGTAGTGAGGAACAACAGCGTCGAAGGAGTCATAGCGATCGATTTCTCCACCCGCCTGCCATCCACGATCGCCCAAGCCACAAGACCTCTGGAAAATATATTTATCTATATTTTCGCTGCTATGGGGATACTTCTGCTCATTCTTCTTTATCAGACCGTTTTGAGCATAAAGACGAAAAAAGAGAGTATTATAGACCCTCTTACCTCCACCTACAACCGCAACTTCCTCAGATCTTTCCTCAAGTCGATCAATCCGGCCAGATACCAGATCATGATGCTCGATATAGACCATTTCAAAAAAATAAACGACAACTTCGGCCACAAAGCGGGCGACCTGATACTTCGTGAAGTTGCCGCTGTCATAAAGAGCGAACTTAGGGAAAAAGACCGCATAATCCGCTTCGGAGGAGAGGAGTTTTTGATATTTCTTCACAAACAGAAAAAGCAATGTCCGGCTGCGGAGAATATATCGAAACGCCTCAAGGAGAGTATAGAGAAGAGAACTTTCACATATGAAAACACCCCTATTCACATAACCGTATCCATAGGCATCACCTCGAATCCCGAACATTTCAAAAGTGTCCCCGATGCGATAAAGAGGGCGGACGAGATGCTCTACATCGCCAAACGCGAAGGACGTAACAGAATCATCTTCGACAAGCCCGGCAAAGAGGCGCACGTTAGCGAAAAGAGAACGATTTCGGAAGTCAAAGAGGCTCTCGAAGAGGATAGAATCATCTGTCACTATCAGCCGATAGTAAATCTAAAAACGGGAGATGTGATAAAATACGAGGCACTTGTACGAATGATCGACAAGGATGGCCGGATCCTTGCGCCCTATCTTTTTCTGGAGTCTATCGCCTATACGAACATCTATACGGATCTAACCAAAAGAGTACTGACTACAGTCTTCGACCAGATCAAACTTCACCGTCTGCCCATCAGTATCAATCTCAACATTTCGGATATACTCGACAATAAGATTTTCACGATTATAGTAGACGAGATCGAAGAGAACATTCAACTGGCGAAATGGCTTGTGATCGAACTTTTGGAAAACGAACACATAAGTAGTATCGAGAATATGAGAGAGAGGCTGAACAAGCTGAAATCATACGGTGTAAAGATCGCGATCGACGACTTTGGAAGCGGTTTTTCAAACTTCTCCATCTTTCAAGACCTGCCTATAGATACTCTCAAGATAGACGGCTCTCTCATAAAAGATCTCGACTCCTCGAAAATTGCCTACTCCATAACGGAATCCATAACTCTGTTCGCAAAAAAACTGAAGATCGAGAGTGTTGCCGAATTTGTTCACAGCGAAGAGATTCTACGCATCGTCAAAGATATGGGAATAGAAGAGGGCCAGGGTTTCTACCTGGGGAAACCTTCCGACACCATCAAACAGGCATCTGAAATTTCTGAGTGACCAGTTCTCCCTCGTCGTTGAAATAGAGATAGTAGAGCAGATCCTTTTTCACACTCTCGCCGGCAAGATATCTAAGAGCCAGATTCGCCTGCAAAGATGCGATGTGCATGACGATCGGCGCGGCAATACCGGCGGGCCGGCGATCCATTATCTTGAAAGCGTCGAAACTGCTTCTCTCTATGAAGCAGACCTGACCGTTGAAAGCCTCTACGGAGCCGTATATCCATGGAGTTTCTATCTGCTTTGCATAGAGATCTATTCGGGCGCGGCTGGGCAGATTGTCTGTAGCATCCAGAATAAGATCGTACTCTCCGGGCACCTTTGCAA
>JALSXE010000062.1:0-5572 GCA_027072755.1 Campylobacterales bacterium
TATAATAGACACATTCAACGTAAACCATTCATGTTACGCAAATTCCGGGCCAAGCCCGCAATTTGGCAGGGGTGAGCGGCCCTACAACCCCCTAAAGCTTCGAAATCTCAGATTTCGAGATGATTTTACGCATTCTGCGTAAAATCAGACTATAAAAACTACCCGAATTTTATCAAAATTAGGATAAAATCGCGCCTATGATCGAGATAACTAACAAAACCGAATACAGACCCGACGAAAATATGCTCGAAACCATCGCTGCCGAGCTTACGGACCGGGATATCGAGCTTGTGTTCACCGACAACGCCGAAATTCGCGAAATCAATAGAGAGACCCGCGGCATTGACGCACCTACGGACGTTTTAAGTTTTCCGCTTGAAAAGGTGCCTTTCGCGCCTCTGGGAGAGATAGTCATAAGCGTCGAATACGCAAAGCAGAAGGCGAGCCTGTACCGAAACTCTCTCGACGACGAGATAGCTCTGCTCTTCATACACGGTCTCCTGCACCTTCTCGGCTACGACCACGAAAATGACAACGGAGAGATGAGAAGCAGGGAGGAGGAGCTGATCCGACACTTCGGACTACCCGACAGCCTGATAGTAAGAAGTGCGGAGGGGCGATGATAGATTTTGTAATTTTCGTCATAAGCATGGGAGCGCTGATATGGGGTGCCGAGTTTATCATTAAAGAGTCCGAACGGATCGCGCTCCACTACAACATAAGCGAATTCATAATCGGCGCAACACTCATCGCCCTCGGAACGAGCCTGCCCGAAATGGCGGCCAGCATAGCGGCCAGCGCCAAGGGCCAGAGTGAGATGGCCGTCGCCAACGTACTCGGCTCCAACATAATGAATATAGCGCTCGTACTCGGCCTTGTTTTTCTGATAGCGAAAAAAGTAGCTCCTTCGAGAGATCTCTTTTTCAAAGATAGTGCATGGCTCCTTTTCCCGGCCATAATATTCCCGCTGATGATACTCGACGACTCTTTGTCGAGGATAGACGGTTTTCTGCTTTTCGTCATGATGGGAGCATACATACTCTTTTTGCTTCAGTCACACGGCGAAGAGGAGATATCGGAGATCGACGAAGATTTGAAAAAAGAGCCGTTCAACTGGCCCAAAAGCCTCGGCCTGCTGCTTGCGGGCTTCCTGTTTGTGGTGGTCGGAGCGGACTATGCCATAGATAGTGCGGCGAACATCGCCAAAAGTTTCGGCATAAGCGAATGGATCATAGGTCTTCTGCTCATAGCCTTCGGAACGAGCCTGCCCGAGCTCGTCGTGAGTATAAAGGCTGCCCGCAAAGGCAAAGCCGACATGAGCATAGGAAACATCATAGGCTCAAATATGGCGAACACTTCGGTCGTCTTGGGCTCGGCGGCCATGACGAGCCCTCTATCCATAGATCTCGCAGCCGGCTCTTTCGATATATTCCTTATGATGGGAGTTACGCTTATGCTCGTCTTTATAACGGCCAACCGTCTCTATACGAAAGCCTCCGGTCTCATGCTGCTAATCGTACTGGCCATCTTTTTGCAAAACGCTCTTGTCGGTCGATAGAGCCTCAAAAAGCCGTCACTTCATATAGCCGTTATCTACAAGCCAGTTGTATATCTCTTTCGCTATGGGGCCGGCGGCCGAACCTCCGTGACCGCCGTGTTCTACAAGAATCGTCACTATATATTTCGGGTTTTTATATGGCGCATATGTGGTCAACCAGGCGTGTGAACGGTGGTAGTAGGCGAGTTCAGCCTCCTTCATACGCTTCTTCTCCTCCTGCGGAATACCGATAACCTGTGCCGTTCCCGTCTTTCCCGCCACCTTCACCTTCGTCCCTTTGAGAGCTTCGTAGGCGGTACCCTTCGGGGAGTTGCACACCTCGTACATGGCTCTTTGCACCAAAGGAAGCACCCGCTTTTCACGCAGTGTCAACACATCTTCCAGCTTCGGCTCTACGGCTTTGCCTGCGAGAGATTGGGCTAAATACGGTGTCGGAAGCTTACCCGTCGCCATAAGCGCGGTAAAACGCGCTATCTGCATGGGCGTTACCAGAAGATACCCCTGTCCTATCGATGCGTTGAGCGTCTCCCCCATATACCAGGGCTGTCCATATTTGCTCATCTTCCACACCTTGTCGGGCACGGCACCGATAAACTCGTTGGGCAGATCTATTCCGCTCTTCTCGCCGAGGCCCATGTTTCTAAGCTCGTGCGCGATCTTATCGATGCCTACCAGCAGGCTCCCTTTGTAAAAATATACGTCGCAGCTCTCCCTTATCGCCTTTATCATATCGGTCTCTTCGTGCCCCGCACTTTTCCAGCATCTGAAGCGGTGTTTACCCAGTTCTATCGAGCCGTTGCAGTAGAACTTCGTATACGCGGAGACCTTTTTCGAATCCACGAAAGCGAGAGCGACCCCCGGTTTTATTACGGATCCCGGCGGGTAGAGACCGTGTATGAGCTTGTTGGTAAAGGGGTGCTGTAGATCTTCGATAAGCTTTTTCCACTCCTTTCTGCTTATCCCGCTGACAAACTCGTTCGGATTGAATGCCGGAAAACTGCCCGCACTGAGTATCGCACCGTCTCTGCGCATCACTATCACGGCTCCCGCTTTGTGCTCTCTCTCGAAAAGGTTCGATATGAAGGCCTGAAGACGCATATCTATATTGAGTTTCAGTGTTCTATCCTCCTTCGGCGGGACCGTCTCCAGCACTTCCACGAGCTTGTTGAACGCGCTCACCTTTATCTTTTTGTAACCCGGCTCCCCCTCCAAAAAGGTGTTGTAGTACTTCTCGAGCCCGCTCTTGCCCGTAGTCATGGTCAATTTCACCACTTCATCCCCAGCCATATCCTTTTCGTTGGCTTTGCCGACGAAACCGACTATGTGGGCGGTCATCGCTCCATAGGGGTAGTGGCGCTTGGTCGTCGGTTTTATACGGATGTTCTCCTTTCTTGAAAGAGCCGTGTAGTGGGCAAGCATCTTCTCGTAGGGTATAAACCTGACTACCTCGATAGGTTCGTGCCTGTAGGGCGAATCATACCTTCTATACCTCTTCTCAAGTCTGGTTAGGTTCTGGTCGGGAAAGGCTCTCTTTATCTCTTTCAACGCCCTTTTAAGCAGAGGGGCTCTCTTTTTGGAGCTAAGGTGGGAATCTATAAGAATCTTGAAGCCTATCTCATTTATCGCGATCGGTTTTCCGAACCTGTCCAGAATCTCCCCTCTAACAGGAAGTATCCACTCTCTCTTTATAATATTTTGGGTCGCAAGTGTCTCGTAGTATGCATTAGACTTGACAGTAAGCTGATATATCCTGACAAGAAGGACGACCCACACGAGAATAAAGAGCGCGACTACTATTCTTATTTTCAAAACAGCACTACTCCCAGAATGTCAGCCGCAAGATAGTAGAGCAAAATAGTGCCGCTATCGATAAACTTCTCGTTTACCAGCGCTCCGTATCCGTAGAGAAAAGAGAAGTAGAGAAGATCGAACAATACGGCACCCAGAACCTTTATGGCCGTCTGCATATGAAGTATCTGGGTTATCTTTGAGTCGAACAGAACGAATGTCACTATCATCACGCTCCATATCCCGTAAAGAGGAAGCCCCCATACCGATTCGAATACGAGCGCATATAACATCCAGGCGAGGGTACGCGGCGCATCCTTCGACCTCACGGCACTCCGCCACCGTACATACACAAAGCCCAAAAGCGGCGGAAGTAGCGGGTAGAGCGATCCCATAGTCGGGTACACAAGGATCAGCAGAAAGAGAAGAGAGTGCGTCAGAGCCTTTTTATCAATGATATCTCGTTGCACACCGGAAAATATTTGCATTTGATACAGTCCGCCCAGATTTTGTGTTCGGGAATAGACTCTTTCGGAATCTCAGTAAAGCCGAGTCTCTCGAAAAATTTTCCCATATAGGTAAGTGCAAGCACCTCCTTAACCTCAAGTTTGCGCCCCTCTTCTACGGCTCTGTTTACAAGTCCGCTTCCGATCTTTTTATGCCTGTGCCCCTCTTTGACTATCAGGCTTCTAATCTCCGCAAGCCGCATCGAGTGTATATGGAGCGCCACATAGCCGATTATCTCCCCGCTCTCCCTGTCGGTAGCGATCGTATACGATCGGATATTTGTAGCAAGCTCGTCGTCGCTGCGCGGCAGAATCACCCCCTCTTGGACCTCTTTTTTCACGATCTCCTGCATCTCGGGAATATCGCTCAAGACCGGTTTGGAAAACTCTACGGGCACTCGGCTCCCTTTATGACAATATCGAATATCAACTTCTCCAGCATATCGATCCCCCGCTTTTTCAGGTTTGAAACCAGTATCGCTCCGGGACTGCTCTTTGCGATTCTTGCCGACTCCTTCTGCTTCAGCTTGTCAGACTTCGTGTAGACCTCGATATAGCACTGGTCGGGCTGTAAGAACCCCTCGATATAACTCCTTACCTCATCGTCTATGGGTTCTTTCGGATGTCTTGCATCGCGCAGATGGACAAACAGACGTATGCTCCTTCTCTTCTTTATGAACTCGTTCAGACTCTTCTGCCACTCATGTTTCATGCTTTTTGAGACTTTGGCGTAACCGAATCCGGGCAGATCGACAAAATGTACCGCATATTTTTCGTCTGCATCGTCATCTTTGTATATAACTTCGAAGTAGTTTATAAGGCGCGTTTTTCCGGGTGTCGAAGAGCTCTTCGCCAAATTTTTCCTATGTGTGAGCGAATTTAGCAGAGAGCTCTTGCCTACATTGCTCCTCCCTAAAAATACGACCTCGCCCACACCCTCCGGGGGGGCTTCTTCGATCCTGCTTGCCGAAGTGATGAAAGAGGCGTCAACGATCCTTGCCACTGCCCGGCTCCTCCACCTTGAAGATAAATTTGACAGGTCTGCCGTCGTCTCCCTCCACATTGGCGCGCCCCGAACTCTTCTCCACCACAACCTTCTCACCGATGATTGTCCTGTCGAGTTTCGGCTCTTTGAGAACCACATTTCCGTAGAGTTCGTAAAGCTCCCTGTTGGGCCAGTATACGAGTCTGTCCGCCTTTCCCTTATAGTAGCTGCCGTTTTGCATATGTATTACGAATCTGCTTTCACCCACCGCTTCA
Organism: Campylobacterales bacterium; assembly: GCA_027072755.1. Classification (GTDB taxonomy): domain Bacteria; phylum Campylobacterota; class Campylobacteria; order Campylobacterales; family Hydrogenimonadaceae; genus Hydrogenimonas. The sequence continues at coordinate 5,113 of JALSXE010000062.1, forward strand.
TACCGTATCGGCCTTCTCTTCTCGTCGAAATAGACGACCACTTTGGAGGCGTTGAGTTCATCACTCCCTTTCTTCATATGTACATTTCCGATAAACTCTGTTCTCTTCTTGGGCTGGCTCGCTTCGAAATGGTCGGCCGTGATCTCGACATTTTCGGCGGCCGCGAAAGTGACGGCGGCTAAAAAGAGGGCAATTACGATTTTTCTCAACTATATATCCTCTGTAGCTATATTCGCATTTATGGAGTCGGCTATGATTTTACCACTTTTTTGATAATAAACCATATTCTTTCCTCTCACCACGCTCTCTCCGTAGCGGGCGACAAAAGGGAGCCCCTGTGTCGAATAGATCCTCCTTTTTATATCGTAAAAGATTCTGTCGGTGGTTATCCTCCATCCGTCGTCGCGCCGAAGCTTCACATCTTTTTTGAAAAGGAGGGTTCTATCTTCGGTATAGACGG
>JALSXE010000063.1:0-1331 GCA_027072755.1 Campylobacterales bacterium
ACTACCGATCGAACGCCCTTGCGTGCGGAAAACTGCGCATCCATCTCGTAAGCGGCGGTGAAACGATCCTTAAAGGGCTTCACCCCTCAGTCGTAAAAGCGGCGACGAAGCGGCTTCAGGATCTGGGTGTGATACTGCATAGGGGCTCTCATATAGTGAAGGTGGAAGAGAAGGCGGCGATACTGGAGAATGGAGAGAGCATACCGTTTGACTTCATGATATTTACCGGAGGTATCGAGGCCGCGCCGTTTGTAAAGGCGCTGGAGGCGGAGCACAACAGAATAGGCCAGCTTGTCGTGAACTCTTTTCTGCAGATTCCCGGGCACGAGGAGGTCTATGCCGTAGGGGATGCCGCCGATCTCAAAGATACCGCGGGTAGAAGGGTGCCCCCCACGGCACAGACGGCCGAGCAGAGCGGCATGGATGCGGCGGAGAACATTCTGGCCCATATAGAGAAGAGGCGGCTCTTTGTCAGTGACATAAAGATAAAAGGGCTGGCTATAGCCCTGGGCGGAACCTATGCGATAATAGATGCCGGGAGGTTCAGGATCTACGGATTCGCCGCCTATCTGGGCAAAAAAGCGATAGAGAAGCTATACAAACTGCCGCTTCGACTGAAGGCGAGAGAGGGTTTCGCAAGGCTCAGGGTCTGCAGGAAATAGTAGCCGTGCGTTTTTAAGGCGAAGACTACCGGAAGAGGGCCTTCATCATTTTGAAAAAGAGTTTGAACATTCCTCTGTTTTCTATCAGCTCGTCTATATATTCGTCGTAACTCATACCGGCATCTTCGAGATATCCCCTCAGAAACTTCTCGGACGCCTCCATGCCTCCGACCTTCTCTATCTCCAGAAGCTTGGCATACAGAGGCTCGATCTTTTTTATGGCCTCTCTGGGGGCCGCTTTGCGAAATGCCGTAAAGCCTACAATCTGGTTGCTGATAGGGTCCTTTTTCGTTTCGAACTCGGTTACCACCCAGTAGTAGCGGCCGTCTTTCGCCATGTTTTTTACCAGCGCTATTATGTTCTGGTCGTTAAGGATTCTCTCCCACATCATCTTGAAGAGTACCCTGGGCATGTCGGGGTGTCGTATGATATTGTGGGGCTTTCCTATCAGCTCCGACTCGCTGTAGCCGCTTATCTCCACGAAGTAGTCGTTTCCGTACTCTATTACCCCTTTTTTATCGGTTTTACTGACGATGTATCGTTTCGGATCGAGCAGTATCTCTTCGTCTACAGGGGTCGGACGCTCCATTTTTCTCTCCTTTTTGGGCCGATGCCGCCCGCCTTGCCGGTAAACGACAGCAGGTAACATCTTTTAATACTCTATTAGAA
>JALSXE010000064.1:0-5558 GCA_027072755.1 Campylobacterales bacterium
GCCGCGGAGAGATCAACCGTTGTGAATCCGGCTGCCTTGACACTTGGAAGCGGATCCCAGGTTTTTTTGGCGGCATAGAGCACACCAAGACCGCCGAGAGCGGCCCAACCACCGAAGACCTTACCCATAAAGTCACGTCGGCTATTTTCTGCCATTGCTGATCCTTTAATGAAATTGAAATCTGAATATTATAGGCTTGCGAAGGTTAATTTTTCATAAAAAAGCGTGTCACGACCGCATCATAGCGCTTTTTCTTCACACTTTCGAAAAACTGTGTTGTTTCGTAACTTCTCAGGGAGTCAGGGCCGCTTTCAGATAAGAAAATCATATATCTTATCGGCGGCGTTGTGTGCACCTTGCGGATTAAGATACTCTTTTTTGTATTCGTTCTCCCTTTCGAGACAACCGATCAGACCATTTCTGTCGAATGCCTCCAGAACGGGGATAGAGTGTTCGGCCAGCCTATCGCACCAAAACTCGGCCGTCGAACTCTTTTTGACAAATATGGGGGCCGAGCCGGCCGCCAGCGCTTCGAGAGCACTCTGCGGCGAAGATGTAATGAAGCGATTCGCACTCTTGAGCACCTCATCGTACGATTCGCTCTCGTAAACGGTTTCGAAACTCTGCCGCAGTTCGCCTGCATATTGAAGAAAAAAGTAGTACCCCTCCAGTAGCGATATCCCCAAACCTTCAAAAGTCTCCCGGACCCCCGCAAGCTCCTGCCCGTAGTCGTCGTCGCCCCAGAAGTATACCTCTCCCAAAGAGTGTAGCGCCTCTTCGAAGTATCGAGGGTCTACGATCTGCGAATCGCTTCCGGAAATGGACAAAATCGCAGAAGATGCACTGCCCGCCTCCGGTTCGTCGCTAATATGAACAAGCTTTCCGTAATAGTCGGCCATCTCGCTCAGCAAAGCGAGGCTTTCTGAGTCGCTGTCTATCACCACTCTATCCGCCGGTGCGGCTATATTGGCTATGTTCCTGACGACATCGACACTTACATATTTTCTGATTCCAAACTGCTCTTTTGCATACTCACCCGCGCGAAAATCGTCGGTCAGCATGGTTATATCCACATCTCTTCGCTCGAGCGCCTTTATTACAGGTGCGCTCCGCCTGAGCCTGTCCAATCCCCTCCTGTGCCCGGTCTCTATATAGTAGTAGAGTCTCAATTTCCGCCCTTTCGCTCTTTAAGCTTTCCCTTTTCGGCCATTTTTATATATACATGCAAAATCTCCAAGGCGGCGGGAGTCATACCGCTTATCCGGCTCGCCGCCTGAAGAGTGGGCGGGTTGAACCGCGCAAGCTTCTCTTTTATCTCGTTACTCAGCCCCGATATGTTCTCGAAGCTCATACCCTTCGGAATCTCGACCTCCAGCATCTCGTGCATCTTCTCGATCATCTCTCTTTGACGCTCGATATACTTGTCGTATTTGGCGTTTATAAGAAGCTGCTCCTTTACATCTTCGCCGAACTCCGCTGTCTCGGGGATAAGCTTCTCCAACTGCTCATAAGTGACATCTCCGCGTCCGACAATCAGTTTAAGGGGCGTCTTGTCGGAAATCTTTTCGAGCCCTATCGACTCCAGAAACTCGAGCGACTCCTTACTAGGTGTAAGAGAACGGCTCTCCATCAGCTCCATACCCCTGGCTATCTGCTCCTTCTTGCGCAGCATCCTCGCGTATGTCGCCTCGTCTATAAGTCCGAAAGCGTGCCCGTAGCCCATCAGCCTCAGGTCTGCATTGTCCTCTCTTAGCATCAGCCGAAACTCGGCACGACTCGTAAACATCCTGTAGGGCTCTTTTGTGCCCTTCGTAACGAGATCGTCTATCAGAACACCTATATAGGCCTCGTCACGTCCCAAAACGAACGGATCTTTGGAGCGTATCGCCAGTGCGGCGTTTATGCCGGCCATGAGCCCCTGTGCGGCCGCCTCTTCGTAGCCTGTGGTACCGTTTATCTGGCCCGCCAGGTAGAGCCCCTCGATCTTCTTGGTCTCGAGGGTATGCCTCAGTTCCGTCGGATCGACGTAGTCGTACTCTATCGCATATCCGTAGCGCACTATTTTCGCGTTCTCCATCCCTTTGACCGAGCGGACCATCTCGAGCTGCACATCCACCGGCAAAGATGTGCTCATGCCGTTTATGTAGTACTCGGTCGCCTCGAGGGTCTGAGGCTCTATGAAGAGGTGGTGGCGCTCCTTGTCGCGGAACCGGTTTATCTTGTCTTCGATACTGGGGCAGTAGCGCGGCCCTACCCCCTCTATCTGCCCGGAAAAGAGCGGTGCACGGTGGAAATTGCCCTCTATCAGCGCGTGTGTCCGTTCGTTGGTGTAGGCGATGAAGCACGGAAGCTGTTTGGGGCTAAAACTCTCTCTGTCGGTGCGGAAACTGAAAGGGCGCGGAGGCTCGTCGCCCGGCTGCGGCTCCATCTTGGAAAAGTCTATGCTCGAGCCGTCTATACGCGGACATGTGCCCGTTTTAAGGCGCCCGACATTGAACCCGAGCTCGCGAAGGTGCCCGGCAAGTTCGGTAGATGCGAACTCCCCGGCACGCCCGGCCTCTTTTTTGGTCTCGCCTATATGTATGACGCCGTTGAGAAAGGTGCCGGTCGTCAATATCACCTTTTGAGCATGGAAATTCTCGCCAAGCTCAGTTCTGATTCCGACCGCCCTGCCGTTTTCGATTATGAGGCGAACCACCGTCCCCTGCAGTATATCGAGATTTTCGGTCCCCATACAGACGGTGCGCGCCTCCATCCTGTAGCGATCCATATCGATCTGGGCCCGGCTTCCTCTGACGGCGGGACCTTTCGTCTCGTTCAGGATCCTGAACTGAAGCCCGGTTTTGTCGGTCAACAGCCCCATCTCTCCGCCGAGGGCGTCGAGCTCCTTTACGAGGTGCCCCTTTGCCAGGCCGCCTATGGCGGGGTTGCAACTGGCTGCGCCTATCTGCTCGGCAAGAATCGTTACCATAAGAGTTTTTAGCCCCATTCGGGCCGGGGCCAAAGAGGCCTCTATTCCGGCATGGCCTCCGCCCACTACTATCACGTCATATCTCATCGACTCTCTTTCCCATTCCGATGTTACGCAAACCCCGGACAAACCCGTAATTCGGAAGGGCCTGTGCGGCCCTGCGACTCTTTGAAGTTTCGAAATACGAGATTTCGGGACTGTTCTACGTAAAATCGGTTTTTTCCGATATCGCTAGGGCGGATTATAGCTTTTTGAGGTTAAAAAAGATATGATATTATCAATTTACGGCGGGCCGCGGCGGATTAAGCCGAGATGCCACTTATAAAAAGGCGGTGCGTTGCAGGGTAAAATTATCGTCTACTCCGACCAGACCGGAATCGGAAAGATCATAACGAAAGAGAAGAAGAAGTACAACTTCAACGTGGACGAGTGGGACGACTACGAAAAGACCCCGGCGGTCGGCCAGATAGTCTCTTTCGAACCGGAGGGCATCAACGCCCGGGGAATAAGAGTGGCTCAGGATGCGGAGCCAGCCGAGAGAGAGAAAGTGGACTCAAAAGAGAAGAACGGCACGGACAAAGAGGTTCAAAAGAGCCCCGAAGCAGGCATAGGAGAGCGGGAACCCGCCTGGCTTATCGAATCGGACCTCGATGTCGAAGCCTGTATAGAGATGCACTTTTCCGACATTCGAAAAAGAGTTGCACAGAGCCGAGAGCTGCTCGAACAGAACAGAAGGCTCGACTTTATCAGAATGGAGCGCTTTTTGACGACGGCCTACAACAACCTGATAGAGATAGACCACAGTTTCGAAAACTACGAACTTGCCGAAATCAGGCAGGAGCTTCTCGAAGCCAACGACACATACAGAAGCTTCAAAAGCAGAACGGACTACATACAGAACGCCTACGAAAAGGTTTTTCTAAACAGGCAGAGCCGTTACAAGGAGCTGCGCGCCAAACTGGAGATGAACAGAAGCAAAATAGCGAAACATACCGACAACGCCGCCAACCTTGAAAAGGAGATAAAACAGAAGAGCGAAACCCTCAAAAAGCTTCGTGCCGGAACGGAGGAGTATATCTACCTCTTCAACGAGATAAAGATACTCAAACGCTCGCATGTAGACGCCATACACGAGATAGCAAAGCTAACCGAAGAGAACAGACTCTACATAGACCTCCTCGACAACTTCTACAAGATGCACTACGACAGATTCAAGAAGAGTTTCGAAGAGTTCACAAAAACCTACGACTCCCTGATGAGGAAGATTCAGGATGTTCTCGCTTACAGATTCGATTCACTGATGTGGAAGAAGGCGAACCGTTCCAAACCGATCCAGAACTTTTTTGCAAAGGCCGGCATTCACGACGAGTTCAGCGCCGTTACATACATGAAGTACTATCTAAAAACCCTCGACAGCTCCAAACTGAACCGGCAGAACCAGGAGCTCATGGAGCTCATGCAGTACCTCGAGGCGCAGACAAAGAAGCGGCTTGTCTGCATCGATGACGATACCGAATTTCTCGGCATGGTCAAAACCGTACTGGGTGAGATAGACAGGGAGATCAAGGTGGTGCTCTCAACAAGACCGGAGTCCGTTTTGCCGGACCTTAAAAACATTCAGCCCCATATTCTGATCATAAACCCGACAATGCGGGGGGTAGATAGCGAATCGGTCATAGAGTACGCCAGAAAGATCGTCCCGGACATCGAGATAGCCTTTTTCGCCAGGCGCATAAGCCGGGAGCTGCTGCTATACGCCAAGCGGTGCAACGCGGCTGCGATCATTCCGAAGACCATGCACCGGAACGAACTCGACGAACAGCTTAGAGAGTATATAGACTAAAGGATAGCGATGTTCACAGGACTCATTCGGGAGATGGCCGAAGTTGTCTCGTACGAGAACAACAGATTGAGCCTCAAAGCCTCTTACCGTCCGAAAATCGGCGACTCGATAGCCGTAAACGGAGCCTGCCTAACGGTTATAGGGCTGAGTGAAAAGGGGTTCACCGTAGAGCTTGCGGACGAGACACGTGAAGTGATCGCCCTCGAAAACCTCAAGGGCAGAGTCCACATAGAGCCGGCAATGAGGATGGGAGACCGTTTCGAAGGCCACATCGTGCAGGGCCACGTAGACACCGTGGGCACCATAGAGCGCATAGAAAAGAGGAGCAACGGAACGGACTTTTTCATAACGATTCCGAAAGAGTTCATGCGGTATGTGATACCCAAAGGCTCCATCACGATTGACGGAGTGAGCCTGACGGTAAACGGAGTATCGCAAGAGGGCTTCAGACTGACCCTCATACCCCATACGATGAGAGAGACCCTCTTCGGCAGCTACCGCATAGGAACGAGGGTAAACGTAGAGACAGACCTCTTCGCACGCTACGTAGCAAACATCATAGAAAAGAGAGAAGATGCGAAAAAGATCGGATGGGAGTCGATAGAGCGCATCCAGGCTATATATTGAAGTTTTTAGTAGTCGATATGTAGCGGGCGGTCGGCGGAATTTAAAAAGATAAAGCCGCAAAACCGCCATTCGACACTATTCACCTTTCACTATTCACTATTCACCAAAAAGGGAGAC
>JALSXE010000065.1:0-1319 GCA_027072755.1 Campylobacterales bacterium
TACATAGAGGGTGTAGTCGCATTTCAAATATTAATTTGGAATCTAATTTTTATTCTTGGACTTGGAATGTTGATGAATGCAACTGACAATCAGAAAAAACTCCTCATAGGTACTGCAATTGGAGCATTGATAAACACTATATTAAATTTTATCTTAATACCGACATTTAGTTTAATTGGAGCGGCAGTTGCTACAGTAGCTACAGAAATTGTCACGTTGGCTTATTTTTTACACGAAGCCCGACAGATTATAACTCTACCTATTGTCCACTATGTGTATAAACCATTTATTGCTGCGGTTATTATGAGTGTCGTATTGTTACTGTGGAACATAAGCGTCCCTTGGGCAATCTTAATCGGTGCTACTATTTATTCCATTATATTTCTTGCCATTAAAGGTCTTAGCCAAGAAGATATTCAATTAATCAGATTTCATCTTTTGACAAGTGTAGGAGAATAAGGTGAAAGGAAAGGAGGTGCTCCCCAATTTTTTAGTTGTTGGTGCTGCCAGGTCCGGTACGACTTCTCTCTTTCATTATCTGAAACAACATCCACAGATATTTCTTCCTAAAAGAAAAGAATGTCGCTTTCTTTCTGGTATGTCGAGAAGCTTCCAAGGACCAGGGGATCAAGCGGTAAACGATTCAATAATAAATTCTTTCGCAGTGTACAAGAGCCTATTTAGTGAAGGAAAAAATGCGATAGCAAGAGGCGATATGTCTCCAGATTATTTATTTTATTTTGACGTAACTATTTCTAATATTAAAAGATTTCTCACTCCTGAGGTAAAAATCATAATAGGTCTTCGAAACCCAGTAGAAAGGGCATATTCTCAATTTTTGTTCTTTAAAAGTCAAGGCCGTGAGCACTTGTCTTTCGAACAAGCCTTAGAAGCGGAAGAATGGAGAAAAGCCAACAACTGGGAATGGGCTTGGAGATATAAGGAAGTGGGTTTCTATTATGAGCAGGTGAAGGCTTTCTTGAATGAATTCGGGGAAGACAAGGTATTGATATATCTTTTTGAAGAATTTAGGGAAAGTCCAGAGATAGTTGTACGAGATATTTTTAGTTTTTTAGGAGTTAATGAAGATCCCGTTCATAAAATCGAGAGATATAATGTCTCTGGTATACCTAGGAGCAAGTTGTTGCACTCTTTTTTGAATAGACCCTCAACGTTAAAAAATGCACTTAAACGAATTTTTTCTGAAGGATCAAGAAAAAAGATTGCAAAGCATTTTAGAAATATCAATCTTAAGAAGCCTAGGATGAGGGCAGAGACAAGGAAACAATTGATAAAAGAATTTCGGCACGATATTGAGC
>JALSXE010000066.1:0-5511 GCA_027072755.1 Campylobacterales bacterium
ATATTCGCCATCGTCGCGAAGGTCAGGCCGGACGCCGACTATTCGAGAGTGGTGGAAGATATAAAAAGAGTGCTCAACCGCTCTTTGAAACCGGATGAATATTTCATGATAACCCCCGAAGTCATACGGAAATTCCTATCGATGATGAGTGCCTCTTTGGGGCTTTTCCTGGGGATCGCCTCGTTTACGGCGCTTTTTGTCAGCGGCTTCGTGCTCTCCAACATATTCCTCATCAACAACCGCATCAGGGCCTGGGAGATAGGCCTGAGGCGTGCGCTCGGTGCGACCAAAAGGCAGATAGTGGCGAAGATTCTGCTCGAAGCCGCCGTCATCGCCCTTTTCGGAGCCGTAGTCGGCACCCTCGGCGGATTTTTGAGTGTGAAATATATACTCCCTCTTCTTCAGATACCGAGAGTCTACCCTCTGGGCAGCTTTCTGATAGCTCTCTTTTTCGCCCTGGCGGTAGCGCTCGCGGCTGCATGGAGGCCGGCGAAGGAGGCGGCCGATGAAGACCCTGTAAGCTCTTTGAGGAGACGGATATGAACCTGCTCTATACCGACGCTCTGGTGAGCTATCTCCGCCGCAACAAAAGAAGAGCTCTCATTTCTATAGCCGGCATAGCGCTGGGGGTCTTTTCACTCGTCATTATGAGCGGAATCAGCGGCGCCATGAGCAAAAATACGCTCAAAGAGCTCGGCAGGTTCGGGACCCGTATGATCATAGCTGCACCGGGCGAACTCTTTGTCGTGGGGCACAAGAGTGCACAGATAGGTGAAGTTCACACATTGAGCCTGCAGGATGCAAAAGCGATAGAGCAGAAGATAGACGGTGTAGAAGAGGTCTCCGCGCTCAAGAGCTTGAATGCGCAGGTAAAGACGCCGAAAATGGGAAAAAGTGCCAATATAATGGGTGTGGAGCCGCAGTTTCTCGATATGATGGATCTGAAAACAGCGTGCGGAAGGGGGCTCGTGAAAGAGGATCTTGCGCAGCGCCGCAAGGTGGCCGTGCTCGGGAGCCGGAGCGTAAAGGATTTTTTCGACACCGGCTGCCCGATCGGCGAGACGATAGAGGTTTTCGGTGTTCCGGTGAGGGTTGTGGGGGCGCTGAAGCCAAGAGGAAGTGTAGGTATGGAAGATTACGATGCGACTATTCTGCTGCCGCTTCCAGTTGTCGTAACCTTTGCAGGCGGAAGCGACTGGCTTGATGGAATATTCATCCTGAGCCGCAGTGAGGCGGTGAACGAAACTGTTATCAAGCAGACGCGTGAACTTCTCGGAGTGCGCCACGGCAAAAAAGATTTCACGGTGATGGACTATGAGGCGGCCACCGGTTCGAGCGCGCAGATGGAGCACCTCTTTTTCGTGCTGAGCATAATAGTGGCAGCCATAGCCTACAGCGTAGGGGCCCTGGGTATCGTAGCCATTATGGCACTCTCTATCTACGAGCGGCTGATAGAGATAGCGATAAAACGTGTCGTCGGCGCAACGAGACGCGATCTCTTTTTCCAGTTTCTTTTCGAATCGACGACTCTTTCGCTTGCCGGAGCGCTGCTCGGTGCCGCGGTCGCCGCAGCCGTCGTGGTCTCGGTTGAGCTGATTGCGGGATGGCCTCTATATATTCCGTGGGGAGTGCTGCTTCTTTCGATGCTTCTTTCCGGACTCATAGGTATAGCGGCAAGTATATATCCGGCAAGGCGTGCCATGAAGATGGAGCCGGTCAGGATTTTGAAGATGTATGAGGAGGGGTGAGAACCATACTTAAGGCGACAACAAACTTAAAAATGAATGAAGAGGATTAGTTGTAAAATATATAAAGTTCAAATTTAGGAAACAGCTATGAACGACCGGCTGCTCGGAGAGTTCCTTCTTCTGCTATCTCTTCTTTTCGGTCTCACATATTTTCTGGCCGGATTTTTCGAGCGGTTGAAAATTCCGGGGATTTTAGCTGCACTATTCGTTGCGATGGGGATTCACTATACGCCGCTCGGAGATATTCTGACCAGGGGCATCAACGGCGATATCTTTACCGTTCTGGCAGATCTCGGTGTACTCTTTCTGCTCTTTTTCATCGGCCTTCAGATCGATATGAAAGAGATGAAGAGCCAGAGCGGAGAGATTGTGATCGCGACGGTTCTGAATACTTTAATGCCCTTTTTGATGGGCGTGGGGGTGATGCTATACCTTGGATACGGATGGATGCTGGCGTTTGTCATCGGGGTTACGAGGATGCCTACCGCGGAGGCGGTCATCGTGCCGATACTCGACGAGTTCAACCTTATCCGTACCAAGGTGGGCAGCTACATCGTCGGTGCCGGGGTGCTCGATGATGTCATAGAGGTCTTTCTGGTAGCATTCGTATCGGTCTGGATCGGCACCGAAACCGGCCTCGTCACCAGCGATACGAAAGAGATAGCGGACATCGCGGTCAACATCGCCATATTTACCTTTGTAGCATGGTTTTCACGCCGCTTCGTCCTGATCCCGCTCTCCCGCTGGACAAAGGTTAAGGTCTCCAACCTGATCATGCTGATGATTCTGACCCTTTTCGTTTTCGGAGGATTTGCCGAATACTCCGATCTCGGCCTGGTCGTAGGAGCCATCGTGGCGGGAATGCTGATGCGCCCGGTCTTCGATAACGCCGGTATCGCCGGAGAGCGCGCCACACGTGCGGTACGGGCCGTCAGCTACGGATTTTTCGGTATCATCTTTTTTCTCTGGGTAGGGATGAGCGTCGATCTCGAAGGGATGATCAGAGCACCCGAGCTGGCCTTGATGCTCTTTCTTGCTGCGTTTGTCGGCAAGCTGGCGGGAATTTTCCTGATGGTGCCGATGGGAAAACTGAGCGTCAAAGAGGCGTGGACGATAGGCATAGGGCTCAATGCCAGGCTCACGACCGAGATAATCGTCGCGAAGCTTCTGCTCGATGCCCATCTGATAGATATTCAGCTCTTCACCGCTCTTGTGGCGGCTTCGTCCGTCTCGACGATCATCGTTCCGCTGACGTTCTCTGTGCTTGTCGCCAGATGGCGTCCCGCACTCGAAAAGGGTGTTGCTGCGGTTGCGGCTGCCGAAGAGAAGCCGGAGGTTTCGGAAGCGGCCGTGGCGTGGCACGCAAAAACAGTCGATGAAGTTTTACGGCTGCTTCGGACCGATCTTAAAAAGGGTCTGCCGAGCGACGAAGCCGCCGAACGGCTTGCGGAGTACGGTCCCAACCGTATAACCGCGGTTCATAAAGAGAGGTGGTACACGATTCTCTTTCGGCAGTTTACCGATATACTGATCATCATTCTGCTCGTCGCCGCGGCAGTTTCGTTTGCGATCGGCGAGATCGGCGATGCCGTTACGATCATGGCGATCGTCATTCTCAACGGTATTCTGGGTTTCATGCAGGAGTTCAAAGCCGAAAAGGCGATCGAGGCTCTGCAGAAGATGCTTTCACCAAAATGCAAGGTAATTCGTGACGGCAGAGAGGTCGAGATAGATGCCGCTGAGTTGGTTCCGGGCGACATCGTGCTGCTTGAGATAGGCGACCGTGTACCGGGTGATCTGCGCCTGATAGAGGCGGTCAATCTGAAGGTAGACGAGTCTGCTCTGACTGGCGAGTCGGTCTCTGTTAACAAAGCCGTCAAATCGGTACCGGAAGCCGCAGCGCTCGCAGATCGCCGGGATATGGCATGGATGGGTACAAGTGTAACCAACGGCTACGCAAAAGGTGTCGTCGTCGCGACCGGAATGGCTACGGAGTTCGGAAAGATAGCCAAACTCACAAGCGAGGTTAAACAGACGCGAACGCCGCTTCAGAAGAAGCTCGCGGTGCTGGGCAGAAAGCTCGGTATTCTCTCTGTCGCGATATCGGCACTCGTAGCGATCGTCGGGTATCTCTTCGGCAAAGATCTGATGGAGATGTTCCTTACCGGTGTTTTGCTTGCCGTCGCGGTGGTTCCCGAAGGGCTGCCGGCCGTCGTTACGATTACACTGGCCCTGGGTGTGAAGGCGATGGTCAGAAGACACGCTCTTTTGCGGCGTCTTCAGGCGGCAGAAAACCTCGGCAGCGCCAACGTTATCTGCACAGACAAGACGGGAACGCTCACGCAGAACCAGATGACAGTCAAAAAGATCTGGCTCTTCGGCGGTGAAGTGGATGTAACTGGAAGCGGCTACGACCCGGCAGGCCATTTCGAGGTCGGGGGAGAGAAGCTCAACTACAAGAGCAGAAAAGATCTGCTACTTCTTCTTAAAACGGGACTGATATGCAACCACGCCGCACTTACCAAAGAGAATAACGGGTGGAAGATAACGGGTGAACCGACCGAAGCGTCGCTTATCGTAGCGGCGTACAAAGCGTGGCTGGTGCCGGGAGAACCGAAAGTGGTAAGCGAATTTTCATTCAACTCCGAACGCAAGCGGATGACCGTCGTCATCGAGGAGAAAGGGCAGAAGATCGCTTATGTCAAAGGTGCGCCGGAAGTGCTGCTCGAGCGGGCTGCATACTATTTCGACGGCAGCGACAGGAAGCCGCTGGACCAAAAGATGAGAAAGAGATTCGAAGAGGCGTATGTGAACCTCGCCAAAAAAGGTCTGCGCACCCTCGCTATGGCCAAGCGCGTACTTCCGCCCGATACCAGGCTCGATCCCGAAGATGTGGAGAAAGAGCTTACGCTTCTGGGGGTTGTGGGCATCATCGATCCGCCGAGGCCGGAAGTGCCAGAGGCGATCCGCACGGCGCAAAGAGCCGGCATACAGGTCGTTATGATTACCGGCGATGCACCGCTTACGGCTCTGGCCATCGCTAAAGAGGTGGGGCTGGATGCTGCACGGGCGGTTACCGGAAACGAACTTGCAGGCATGGATGACGATGCGCTCAAAAGCGCGCTCAAAGAGGGGTTGATATTTGCACGTACGACGCCGCAGGACAAGCTTCGCATCGTAACTCTATTGCAGGAGGAGGGGCTGGTTACGGCCATGACAGGTGACGGTGTCAACGATGCGCCGGCGCTCAAACGTGCCGACATAGGCATTGCGATGGGTCAGCGCGGCACCGATGTCGCCAAGGGGGCTGCCGATATGATTCTGCTCGACGACAACTTCGCATCCATCATCAATGCGGTAAGGGAAGGGCGGCGACAGTACGACAACATAAAGAAGTTCGTCACATATCTGCTCTCCTCCAATACCGGGGAGGTGATAGCGATATTCGTAAATATCCTGCTGGGCGGGCCTCTGATTCTGCTGCCGGTGCAGATTTTGTGGATGAATCTCGTAACCGACGGCATGACGGCGGTCGCACTCGGTCTCGAGCCGGCCGAGAAGGGTTTGATGGAGCGGCCGCCGCGGGCGGTGAATGCACCTTTTCTGCAGCTAAGAGGGGTCGTTATGATCGTTCTGCTCGGCGGTTACATAGGCGGCGGGACACTCTGGCTCTTCCATCACTATCTAAATTCCGGCCTTCCGGAGCATGAGGCGGTGGCGCTGGCGCAGACCGTGGCGTTTACCGGCATCATCATTCTGGAGA
>JALSXE010000067.1:0-1314 GCA_027072755.1 Campylobacterales bacterium
TGACATGATAATAGATGCAATGAATCTGCTCTATACCGGTAACGTCGACGGATTCTGCATTGTCAGCAGCGACAGCGACTTCACGAAACTGGCGGCACGGATCAGGGAGTCGGGTCTTACGGTCTACGGTTTCGGCGAGAAGAAGACGCCTACTCCGTTCGTATCGGCATGTGACAAGTTTATATTTACCGAGGTTCTGAGAGCCGAAGAGACGGGCGAGGAGACGACGACACCGATAAAAAGGCTTACCGCAACGGAACTCAGGCGCGACCGCAAACTGATACGACTTCTTAAAGATGCCGCGGATGCGGCGAGCGACGAGAGCGGATGGGCACACCTGGGAGCCATGGGAAACATCATAGCGAAGCAGTCGCCGGAGTTCGACCCCCGCAACTACGGCTACAAAAAGCTCGGCGAACTTGTCAGGGCGACCGGACTCTTCGATATAGAGGAGCAGGTTACACATCGAGGCGCAAAGGCCATCTACGTAAGAAACAGAAAAAGAAGATAGAGCTCTACAGTCCTTCGCACATCGTTAGCCAGAGCATCTCGACTTCATCGTCTTCGAGGGTAATCGTCGAGAGGGCCCCGAACGCCTCCCTTATCTTTTGTGTACTAAACTTGGGGGCTATGACGCAGCGGGGATGCGCAGGTAGAAAAGCCCTTATAAGCGAGCACTGATCGTCGAGTCTCCTGCCGCAGGCGAAGCAGTCGTCCGGCATATGGAGCCGTCCTTCATGTCTTAAAAGTTCCAGGTAGGCTTCCACAGCGGCCCTTTTGGGGTTTTGAAGGTGCCAAATAGAGGCGTATCTATTCAGCATTTCGAAGTAGAAAGGGCCCGGCAGATCGACATCTTTGAGATGCCTGTACAGAAGAGTGACGAGGTTCTGCCACACTCTCATGCGGTCTAGGTCGGCAAGCCACGGATATCCGAGGTGTGTTACATTGCGGAGTTTGGGCATGAACCTGATCGAGTCGTTCTCTATCTCGAAATCTATCTTGTAGCCTGTAGTCACTATGGGGTGGCGGGCTCCGTAGAATCGGTAAAGAGTCTTGATCTTCTCAGCCGTCAGCAGGGATACCACGCAATCTTCGTTTTTCGCTCTTTTGACGTCCAGAATGTATCCTTGCACGTTGAAATCCCGTCCTTCAGGTAGTTGTAACCACTTTTTTTGTAAAATCGCTTAATTTTGGAATATTGTACCAAACAGAACTGCGATAGAAAAGGGTTTGGAATGGATTTATTGACAGGTTTTAAAGATAACTGCGGATTCGGCCTGGTTGCAAATATCGACAACCGTCCCAGCCATGCAC
>JALSXE010000068.1:0-1312 GCA_027072755.1 Campylobacterales bacterium
CTCCTCCTTCGTCAGGATGTACGCCTCCGCCTTGAACTTCGTGTGCGGCGTCACCGAGCCCGGCTTGCACAGAACCTGACCGCGCTCGACCGCCGTCCGCTCGATGCCGCGAAGCAGAGCGCCGATGTTGTCGCCGGCCTCGCCCCGATCCAGAAGCTTCCGGAACATCTCCACGCCCGTCACCGTCGTCTTCTGCGTCGGACGGATGCCAACGATCTCCACCTCGTCGCCGACCGTGATCACGCCACGCTCCACGCGGCCCGTCACCACCGTGCCGCGGCCGGAAATCGAGAACACGTCCTCGATCGGCATCAGGAACGGCTGATCGATCGGACGCTCCGGAGTCGGAATGTACTCGTCAACCGCCTTCATCAGCTCCAGGATCGAGTTCTTGCCGATCTCCTCGTCACGACCCTCAAGAGCCGCAAGCGCCGAGCCCTTCACAACCGGAATCTCGTCACCCGGGAAATCGTACGAGGACAGAAGCTCGCGGATCTCCATCTCCACAAGCTCCAGAAGCTCCTCGTCGTCAACCTGGTCAACCTTGTTCATGTAGACCACCAGCGCCGGAACGCCCACCTGACGCGCCAGAAGAATGTGCTCGCGCGTCTGCGGCATCGGGCCGTCGGCCGCGGAAACCACAAGGATCGCGCCGTCCATCTGCGCCGCGCCCGTGATCATGTTCTTCACGTAGTCCGCGTGACCCGGGCAGTCCACGTGCGCGTAGTGCCGGTTCTCCGTCTCGTACTCCACGTGCGCCGTCGAAATCGTGATGCCCCGCGCCTTCTCCTCCGGAGCCTTGTCGATCTCGTCGAACGCAGTGGCCTCAGCCTTGCCCTCGTCCGCAAGAACCTTCGTGATCGCAGCCGTCAGCGTCGTCTTGCCGTGGTCAACGTGACCGATCGTGCCGATGTTCACGTGCGGCTTCGTACGTTCGAACTTTTCCTTCGCCATTGTCTCGTCTCCTGAAACTTTCTTGGCTCGTGTTCCGTTGTTTCCTGTGGCCCGTCAGGCCTTGGCGATGATTTCGTCGGCCACGTTCTTGGGCACCGGCGCATAATGGTCGAAGACCATGCTGAAGTTGGCGCGGCCCTGCGACATGGAGCGCAGGTTGTCAACGTAACCGAACATGTTGGCCAGCGGCACCATGGCCGTGATCACGGTGGCGTTGCCGCGCATGTCCGTACCCACGATCTGGCCGCGACGGGAATTGAGGTCGCCGATGATGGAGCCCTGGTACTCCTCGGGCGTCACCACCTCCACCTTCATGATCGGCTCCAGCAGCTGCGCACCCGCCTTCGCCAGCGCCTCG
>JALSXE010000069.1:0-1309 GCA_027072755.1 Campylobacterales bacterium
CTCGATACCGGGGTCTACGACGAAATCTTTACCGTTTCGGACGAAGCGGCGGCCGCGACCGCAAGAGAGCTGGCAAAAGAGGAGGGGCTGCTGGTCGGAATCTCTTCGGGCGCCAACGTATATGCCGCCGCTTCTATCGGCGGCAGGGAGGAAAACAGGGGCAAGACGGTGGTAACGATGCTCAACGACACGGGCGAACGTTACCTAAGCGGCGGGCTCTACGAGTAGCCCTCCGAAAAGAGAATTTTTTTTGAGATTATTCTTGACTATTTCGATAGACTTTATTTAGTAGAGGAAGCAAGCCATGCATGAGAAACCGTACAGAAGCGTAGTGAAAACCGTTTCGTGGAGAGCACTCGGCACACTCGATACGATCGTAATATCTTACATCATAACCGGAAGTCTGGGTATGGCCGCATCGATAGGAAGTATCGAGCTGGTTACGAAGATGGTTCTCTACTATCTGCATGAGCGGGCCTGGAACAAAATACCCCTCGGCAGGGTAAAAAAAGAGCCGGAATACCAGATATGAAAGGAGCATCCATTATGCAGAACACGATAGAAGAGAGAGAAATAGACGACAAACTATACGACACCGCTGATCCGGAATCTCTTTTAAGAGAGTTTCTAAAGGGGCATAAAGGGAAAATCGTCCTCGCTACGAGTTTCGGGGCTGAAGATCAGGTGCTCACCCACATGGTAGTCACCATAGATCCCGATACCGAAATATTCACGCTCGATACAGGGAGGCTTCCCGAAGAGACCTACAGCGTCTGGGAACGGACCGAACGTCTCTACAAAATAAAGATCAGACCCTTTTTCCCCGACCGCAAGGAGGTGGAGCGGCTGGTTCTTGATCAGGGTATAAACGGCTTTTACGAGAGCATAGAGAATAGAAAGAGGTGCTGCAGAGTAAGAAAGATAGAGCCGCTCAGGCGCGCCCTCGAAAATAGAGAGGTTTGGATAACCGGCCTTAGAAGAGAGCAGTCGATCACCCGGCAGGATCTTAGAGTAGTGGAGTATGATGAGACATTCGGGCTTATCAAGCTCAATCCGCTGCTCGAGTGGAGCACTGAGCAGGTATGGGACTATATAAAAAAACATAACATCCCCTACAACAGCCTGCACGACAGAGGCTACCCGAGCATCGGGTGTGCCCCGTGTACGCGAGCCGTAAACGAAGGTGAAGATATTAGAGGCGGAAGATGGTGGTGGGAGAGTCCCGAACACAAAGAGTGCGGACTCCATCTAAAACCGTCTCGAAATCTATGATTTCGAAGCTTCAGGGGGTTGTAGGGCCGCTCACCGC
>JALSXE010000070.1:0-5479 GCA_027072755.1 Campylobacterales bacterium
CCTATCAGCGTACCGCTCTGGTCGATCCTGATGCCGACTAAATCTCCCCCAGGAAAACCGTCCTGGCTTATACCTGCGGTCGCGGATTCGGAATCGTAGCTCGTGATTCCGTCGAATCCGTTGATCGTCCCGAACTTGAAGTCGATCTGCTGGTTCGGAGCGGAGCCGTTGTTGGCGGTATAGGTAATTCCGGGAGGGTTGTACTGCGCGAGGGAGCCGTCGGAGTTGAAATCGATGGTGCCCCCCTCGAGGATATTTTCGTTTGGAGCTATGGCTCCGGCGATGGTTCCGGGCTGCGGAACCGATACGGTATATGTCCACGACGTTCCGCCGGTCGCGGTGAAGCCGGTCTTTCTGAAGTCGAATCGGACTGTATGTTTGGTTCCCAAAGAGTCGAATACGTCGATGCTCGAAGAGTGTACCGCCGCCGTGATGGGTTGCGATAGTTTAACGCTCGTCGTATTTGCCGGAAGCAGACCGGCGAGCGATCCGATCGCCTGGGTAAAGAGAGGGTTATCCTGGGTGTTGGCATCCACAATGCCGGAGACCGAAATGGTCAGGTCATTTCCGGCCCCGCTGTTGCTCAACTGGAATTTTCCCTGCTCGTTCACTGTGACCTGAGCGGCCGCCGACTGCGCCTGTGCGAGATCCTGAAGTTGACGCCTGAGATCTTCGGTGGTTCTGAAGTAGTTCGTACTGCCGTCGGCGGTATTTGTAGGATTCGTAACCGCGGCAGGATCGTTGGTATATCTGAAAAGAACTGTGTTTGTACCGTTGTCGAAAGAGACTCTCACTCCCTGTCCGCCTACCCCGCCTACGGGAGGCTGCAGGTTGAACGCCTCTCCGTTGCCGTTGAAGAGCACGCCAATATCGTCGGTCTTCTCGTCCGCTCCCAGCCCGTCGGTAGAATCGAGCGGATATGTAGGCGCTTTGTTGACGATGGTGTCGCCGGAGTTGAGGTTGGCCTTTAGCTGTATGAAGGTAGTGGCGTTTGCAGGTGTAGTGAGCCCCGGCGGTATGTTGATATCCTGAATGGGTGCGGTTGAGTCTATCTGGTTTGTGTCGGTATCTCTGACCCAGCCCTGAACAATGTAGCCGTTGTTGTCGACGAAATTTCCCTTCGCGTCGAACTTGAAGTCTCCGGCTCTTGTAAACTTCTGCGTCTTGCCGCCGTCTCCGCTTACGATGAAGAAGCCGTCACCCTGTATCGCCACATCGGTATTTTTGTCTGTATTCTGTACCGACCCCTGCGAAAAGATGTGGCTTACATTCTGAATGGAGGTTCCCAGACCTATCTGCATAGGGTTCTTGCCGCCGAGCCCCCCTTGGGGGGCGGTGGCTATTTTGCTCGTCTGGCTCAGCAGATCGGCGAAGTTTGCACGTGAATATTTGAAGCCGTTGGTGTTGACGTTGGCGATATTGTTGCCCTCTACGTCCATAGCGATTTGGTGAGATTGCAGTCCGGATACGCCGGCCCAGAGTGATCGCATCATTTAGCTATCCTTTGATAGTGGTTTTATACTCTCCGAGTCCTAATGTCTCGAAACGGTGTTACAGTTCCGACTGTAGTTTCTACAAGCAAAATCCATTCCTACTTCTTCATATTGATCGCCTTCTGGATCATCTGATCGGAGGTAGTGATGCTTTTGGCGCTGGCATCGAACGCTTTCTGCATCACTATGAGCTCCGTCAGCGCGGTGGCCAGACTCACATTGCTGTTTTCGAGCGCATTGTTTATAACGTGCGCTCCAAGCACCGTATTTCCGGCCGCATCCTTGAAAAATAGCGCCTCTCCGCTGTTGGGCGACGACATGTATATGTTCGATCCCGCCTTTTCGAGGCCCTGATCGTTCTGGAAGTGGAAGACCGCCACCTTGCCGATCGCACTCAGGCGCCCGTTGTTGAAAGAGGCTATGATATTCGCCTCCTGGTCGATTCTGTAGCCGTTTAGATACCCTTCGGGAAAGCCGTCGGCAATGGAGGAGGTCGCTATATCGGCTCCCGCTATAGATACCAGACCGTCGTATGCCGAGGTTCCGAGCGTCACCTCTACCGCTCCTCCATGGTTGTCTATCGTAAAGGTGGCCGGTACCGTTCTGAGCCCGCCCTGCTCGTCAAACTCCAGCTGCCCGGTAACCTCCGAATATGGGTTCGCTTCGTCGTCTATATAGGCTTTGTAGTCCCATGCGCTGCCGAGTGTCGGCTGGGTCGCACTTTTGGTGAAGACGATCGTAAGAGTGTGTTTGGAACCGTCCGGCGCGATGAGACCGGCTCTTGTGTTGAACCTCTGCCCCGGTAGGTAATCGACGGGAAGATTCGCTTTGAATTCGGCTTTTGTAGAGGCTTCGGGAGGGTAATACATGCGTGCCGGAAGCTGAAGTTTCCCCTGTGCTTCCGGGGATGTGAGCTCTACCGACGATACCGATCTGTTCAAAACGGCAATGGTTTTGGCGGGATCTTCGGGATCCGGACCATAGCCGATGTTGTTCGCACTCGTACCGAGCAGGAAGTTGCCGTAGCCGTCTATGATATAACCCTCCGCGTTTGTGGAGAAGAGCCCGCTTCTTGTAAAGAACTGCCTGTTGTTCATGCCGCTTACGCCGAACCATCCGTCGCCCTGTATGGCCAGATCGAGGGGGTTGTCGCTCTGTTGAAGCGTTCCCTGGTTCATGCTTATGGCTGTAGAGTCCAGTTTGGAACCGAGTCCGATCTGATCGCTCGTAGGCGAGCCGTTACCTTCCGTAAGAGTCTGTGCAAATATGGAGCTGAACTCCGGCAGGTTTGTTTTGTACCCTACGGTATTTACGTTGGCTATATTGTTTCCCCAGATATCTATGCCGCTTTGGTGAGTCTTTACTCCCGATATGCCGTTATAGAAAGATCTGTTCATCTCAACCCCCGTATACCTCTTTTACCTGCGCGAGAGGCACATAGTGCGAACCCAGTTTCAATAGAGCCTCCCCGTCTTCGAACCTGACCGATTCTATGGGGTATCTTCCGACCCTCGTCTTTAGCTCTTTTCCGGAGGGGGTTGTGTAGGTGACATGCACCTGATAGACTCCGGCATCCACACGGTTTCCGGATGTGTCGGTGCCGTCCCACTCGAAAGGGTGTACGCCGGTCGATAGTGAAGGCAGACCTACGCTTTTGACGAGGTTTCCGGATGAATCGGTAATCTGCAGCGTTCCCGAAGCCGCGTCTTCGGGAAAATAGACCTCGAAACCGACCTTTCCGCTCTCGTCGAGTCTGATATCGCTGTTTCCTATATCCGCGATCTTCCCTATGGCGCCTATGGCGTTGAACTGCGAAGAGCTTTTGAACGCATCTGAAATCTGTTTCATCGTATCGTTGGTGTTTGTCTGCGCTTCGAGTGTCGCCAGCTGCGAGGTCTGGGTCAGAATCTTTTCGGTATCCATCGGATCTGTCGGGTCCTGGAACTTGAGCTCCGTAATCAGAAGCTGCAGAAAGTCATCTTTTCCCAGTATCCCTTTCGGGTTGAAAACCTGGTCGGTCGCTCCGGTACTCGGGGTCGGTTTGATCGTGCTTGTTACATCCATCTGTTTCTCCTTAGACGTACCTGGGTATTATGAGCTCCAGCGACTCGTAAAAATCGGGAATCTCTTCGCTCTCGACATATCTTGCGCCGCTACTTTGCCACTGCTGTCGTCCCTGCTGCTGCTGGTTCATGCTAAACTGCATCTGCACGTCGGTAAAGCCCATAGAGACGAGCTGGTTCTTCAGTTCGTTCCCCTGTGTAGCCATAACCCCTATGGCTGTCGGATTCGAGTTTACCTGTATATGGAGGTTGTTGCCGCGGCTTACGAGCGTTACATCCACACTCCCTAGATCTTTGGGATCCAAAGAGATCTGCATGCGCGTAAAAGGCGGCTTGTAATTCTCTATCTGCTCCTGCAGTGTCTGGGCGAAGTGGCGTACCGTTACTTTCGCATCGATTATCTTCTGATTTAGATGTTCCGCCGCTCTTATTTTGTGTTCGCCGCCGCCGAACTCCGCCGCTTCATTCATATCCGGCAGGGTTTCGTTTTGCCGAGAGGATGGTTGCGGCTGTTGTGCCGCCGCCGCTTTCAGACTATTTTCATCGATATGTGTCTGACTCTTTGTCGGTACGGTCCTCTGCAGACCGGAGAGAAGCTTTAAAAGATCTACATCTCTTCCACTCTCGCTTATATTATGTTTTTCGGTTCGGGTATGTTTCTCTTCGGGTTTGCTCAACAGCTGCTGAAGAGTGGAGATGTCATTGCGGCTCTTTTGCACCGTTTTGCTCTTCAGATGAAGACCGGTTTCGGGCCGCTTGGTCTGCTGCACTATTGCGGCCGCACTTTTGGAGATATGTTCGGCCCGCTGAAGCAGAGAGGCCGAAGGCAGAGGCATCTTTTTTATTTCAGGAATAAGATTTTCTGTTTTAGAGTTTAGGTTTTCGATCTCGACTCCGACGGGTCTAAGGCCGTAACGATCGGCCGTACGGATAAGCTCTTTGAGGTCTTTGGATGCTCTAAAGTCGTGAACAATCTCCTGCTCTTTGACGCTCTGCTCCAAAAAGGCCCTGGAAAGGATATGGGCATGGCGGAATCTGTCGGCGGCGGAGATTTCGGGTCCGCTCTCCACGGATAGGGGAGCGCTTTGAGGCTGCAGCGAGGGAATGTCGGCGATTTTCTGCCCTATGGCGACCTGACCGGAGAGTTTCGGTTCCGAAAGAGCGGGATGTTTCTGTGCCGAGACCTCCTTTTCCGCTTCCGGTTTACTTCCGTGAGAAGATAGTATCCGATCGAAAGGCAGTTCCGGTTTTACGTTTCCCTCTTTTTCCGAGTCGCTATCTTTCAGATCTTTTTTAAGCGCATCGAGAAGAGATTGAAGAGTTTCCGGATCGGTCTCGTCATTTCGCATGAGCTGCATAAGCTCCTTGAAAAGAGCGGGCTCTTTTTTGGACACAAGGGAGCTCCCCGGATCTGTCTCGAAATCTTCGAGCTTCATTAGAAGCGGCATGAGAGATATGGATGTCATCTAAGGCCTTTCTTTCGGAAGAGATTTCGGTTTTTGAAATAAAAGCAATATCTGTTCCTTTACTATAACTGATGTTACGCAAATTCCGGGCAAAGCCCGTAATTCGGCAGGGCCTGTGCGGCCCTACAACCCCCTGAAGCTTCGAAATACAAGATTTCGAGACGATTTTACGCTTTTGCATAAAATCAGTACTATAAAAGAGAGAGAGGGCTAAACCTGATATGCCGGATCTGTATCGATAGTGCGAATGCTATCTGAAGCAATTTTGGATATAATGCGCGAAATACTACACCTCTACTTAGGACTACACAAATATGCAAAACATCAGAAACATCGCCGTTATCGCGCACGTCGACCACGGCAAAACCACACTCGTCGACGGCCTTTTGCAGCAGTCGGGAACCTTCGAAGCCCACAAAGAGGTCGCGGAGCGTGTCATGGACAGCAACGATATCGA
>JALSXE010000071.1:0-1304 GCA_027072755.1 Campylobacterales bacterium
TTACAAGGGCGATGATATTCAGAGGCTGGCGCCACTGGTGAGCTATATTGTTTATCATCTCTCCCATCGAAGCCAGTTTGGACTGATGATAGAGCAGCTTGTCCTTCTCCCTGTTCTTTTTTACCTCCAGGGCTATACGCCGCTCCAGCGAAGCATTCAGTTCCGCAAGCTCCTTTGTCCTCTTCTCCACCTCTATTTCGAGATGCCGGTTGAGCTCGACTATCTCGTAGGTACTCGAGGTAACGAGTGTAGAGAGGGTCGAAAGAAGCTCGTCTTTGCTGTCGAGCTCGGGCTCCAGTCTTTTAAGCTTCAGCCTCGGACCTTCGCTTTCGGTCAGAGCGACTCTCGTCAATGTGAAGTTGTGGTATAGATTCCTGCCGTTTTTATGAGTAAACTCTCCGAATGTGATCATCCCGAAAATATCACTCGGATTTTGGAAAAGCTCGGCCGAACGTCTCAAAATATCCATATATCCGTTTTCATACGAAACGCATATATAGTACCATGCCGCCTGCGCGGGAAGGTTCCTGTAGACTTCCGGCATACTCTCGTAACGGCTCATCATACGCTTGTAGTGCCCGAACCCTATCTGAACTCTATCCCCGGTTTCAAACTCGCCTGTAAAGAGGCCTCTTTCGTCTTCAAGCTTCAAAAGGGCTCTTGCTACCGGACCGAACTCCGCCGACTTTCTGATGAGAGGGTGGGCCATCGTGATTTTATGAAATCTGTTTTCGCACATGGGTCCGAAATATTTGGAGTATATCTCCTCTATCTCCATACCGTCGAGCTCATACAGGTATCTTCCATCCGCCTTTGTGACATTGAACTCTTTTCCTATCGGAACCCAGTCGAAATAGTAGCTGCAGTTTATCTGCAAAGATTCACCGTGCACCAAAACGGCTACTATGGCCTCCTCTTTGAAGGCTCTGTTGTGCGAAAAGACCAAAAAGTTTTCGTACGGTTCGTAATCGGAGGCTATCCCTCCGAATATGGGGATGTGGGCCATATATCTGTTACAGCTCTTTATAAACTTCTCTATATCGAACTTTACGGCGTTTGTAAGAAGCAGTATACCCTTCGTATCATCTTTTGTTCTGGAGGCCAGTGAGTTTGCCAGAAGATCGTACTCCTCTTCCGAAAACCGGTCCACTCCGCTTTCGAAGAGAGAAATGGTACTCTTTTCAAAGTGCGTGATCGAGAGGATCACAGACTCTTTTATCAGCTCGCCGCCGTAGAGCTGCGTGACGCTTGATGCACCCGCCACCACCGCATCTGGAAGATACTCTTTTATGCTCTCCCTCACC
>JALSXE010000072.1:0-1303 GCA_027072755.1 Campylobacterales bacterium
AACGAAGACAGATTCGAAGGCAGACCTCTCTGGGAGGCCCTTTTGCAAAAAGCCAAAGAGCGCGGAATAGCCGGTGCGACGGTAATAAAAGCGGTGGCCGGTCTCGGGGCCCACTCGCAGCTACACGCTTTCAACGTATGGGTTCTCAGACAGAAACTGCCGCTGATAGTCGAGATAATAGAGACGGAGGAGAAGATTTCGGAGTTCATGGAGAGCGTAAACGGCATGATCAAAGAGGGTCTTGTGACTTTGAGCGATGTAGAAGTCATATCGTACAAACATCCCGCATTCGGAAACAAGTAGTGCAGATCTCGCTGCTGCTAGCCATCGGAGCCGGAGGATTTGCCGGCGCTGTTATGCGCTATCTTTTGAGCGGATGGGTACAGAAGTTCTCCGCATCGCTCTTTCCGGTAGGGACGCTTAGTGTGAACATAATAGGGAGCTTCATAATCGGGTTCGCCGTCCTATATTTCGAAAACGTTGTGGCACCTCACCAAAAGGCGCTTGTCGTAACCGGATTTTTGGGAGCTCTGACGACATTCTCCACCTTCTCCCTGGAGACGGTTACCATGCTCCAGAGCGGCCTTTGGGGGCGGGCTGCAGCCAACGTAACGCTGAACGCCGCACTCTGTATAGCGGCGACGATGTCGGGAATGGCCCTGTTTAAACGGCTCTACGGCTGAGTCGCCCTGCCGCATGAAACAAAAAACACCATAAAGGGTCTGAAGATGAAAATATATCCAGATGAAAGTCTCTTGAAACATCCGGTCAACAGTACCATGGCATACAGTTGGGCAGCCGTTAGCGGAAACTGGAAAAACAGCGCCGTCGTTGCTCTGGCGCTGCTGGTACTCTCGCTCCTGCAGATCGTACCTTTTGTCGGACTACTCTTTGGAATCGTACAGTCCGTCATACTCTACTCTATGGGTTACTGGGTGGCCGACCGCCTGAAGCGCTACAACGATGTGGACTCCTTCAGAAACGGCATGAGAAACGAGAGTGAACGTTCGATCATGTTCGAGTTTCTTGCACCGGCGACGGGCTTTTACGTAGGTTTCGTGCTCTTTTCCATCGTCATGGCCCTGATTACTCTCGCCATCTTCTGGCTGTCGGGCGGTTTCGAAGCGGTCGTTCAGTTTCGGCAACCGATTGGAGTCGATACGACACCTGAGCAGATGTATGCATTTTATGCTCAGATTTTCACATCCTCGTCGCCCGCCATACTCTTCGTCCTGATAACTTCGCTCTTTTTCGGCTACGTGTGGCCCATGGTCTACGGCTACGCACTGCAGCAGCGTTCCTT
>JALSXE010000073.1:0-3748 GCA_027072755.1 Campylobacterales bacterium
GTAGTGGCCACAGCACCGGAAGGGCTAGTCGGAACACGGATAATATTCGACAAGGTCACCGTAACCGGTAGCGAAAATATCATAATGGCCGCCGCTTTGGCTCGCGGAAAGAGCGAGTTGATTAACGTCGCGAAAGAGCCGGAAGTGGTACAGTTATGCGAAGTGCTGGCTCAAGCTGGAGTTTCGATAGAGGGAATAGGCACGGATGAGCTTATAATCCACGGAACGGACAGAGAGCCGCTGAAGCTCGCCCCTTTCTCAATCATACCCGACCGCATAGAGGCCGGAACCTACCTATGCGCCGCAGCCATCACCTACGGATCGATCACGCTAAACGGGGTCATAGCGGACCACCTCGACGCCGTAACCGCGAAACTGCATGAAGCGGGCTGCCGTATAGAAACAGATGAAAACTCGATAACCATCTATCCCGCGGCCAAGCTGAAGGCATTCGAGATTTCTACTACGGAGTACCCCGGATTTCCTACCGACATGCAGGCACAGTTCATGGCGCTCGCCACACAGGCCGAGGGTGTGAGCATTATAGAAGAGAGGCTCTTTGAGAACCGCTTCATGCACGTAAGCGAACTGCAAAGACTCGGTGCCAGCATCCACCTCAAAGGTCACACCGCAACGCTAAACGGCCCCATTCAGTTGCTCGGGGCCGATGTAATGGCCACGGACCTTCGTGCGAGCAGTGCACTCGTCCTGGCCGGGCTTGCTGCAAACGGGGAGACGAACGTGCACCGCATATACCATCTCGACAGAGGCTACGAAGCCCTTCACGAAAAACTAAAAAGACTCGGCGCCGATATAAGGAGACTGAAAGAGTAAACCTCTACTCCTCTTCGAATATTATAATCTCATAATTGTTTTTTGTAACGACCGCCTTATGGCTTGGAATCGTACTGGTACTATTCTCAATCTTCAGCTGCTCTCTTAGAGAGTCGATCTCCTTCTGCATCGCGTCGATCTTCTCTTTGAGCTGCATGATGATATCCACGCCGGCCAGGTTGACACCCAGATCTCTGGTAAGACGTAGAATCAGTTTGATTCTGTCTATATCCCGCTGCGAATAGAGTCGCATCCTCCCTTGCGTGCGGGAAGGCTCCACCAGCCCTTCCCTCTCGTACTGTCTCAGTGTCTGCGGATGGATGTTTAGCACCTTGGCAACGACGCTTATAAGATAAACCGGTTCATCATAACTATGCATCTTCACCTCCCGGAAGCTTTTCCTGCATCATTTTAACAAGTTCGGGATCAAGATCTTCAACTTTAGGAAGCACAATATTGGCCACCAGGTAGAGATCCCCTTTGATCTTGCTCTTTCTGTTGAGCACACCAAGCCCTTTTACCCTGAATTTCTGACCGTTCTTTGTATTTTTCGGAACCTTAAGAGTAATCTCTTTTTCGAGTGTAGGAACTTTTATCTTGCCGCCGAACATAGCGATTTTAAGCGGGATGTCTATGGTTTTGTAGAGATCATCACCTCTTCTCTCATATTCGGGGCTCGGCGCCACTTCGATCTTGAGCAGCAGATCCCCCCGCCGGTTGTTGTAGGCTTTCCCTTTTCCGCGTATACGCAGGGTTTCGCCGCTCTTAACGCCGGCCGGTATGCGGATATCGAAACTCTCGCCGTTAACGGAGACGGAGTGGGTACCGCCCTGAACGGCTACATTGAAAGGAATCGTGATCTTCGCATGAATATCAAGATCCATGCCGCCCATATCGAAACCGCCGAACCCTCCGAAACCGCCGTGCGCCCCGCCGCTGAAGCCGCCGAATCCTCCACCTCCGAAGATGTTGCGCAAAATTTCGTCGAGGTCCACATTGGCACCCTGCCCTCTGGCGAAATCTCGGAAATCCTGACCGCCGAACATCTGGTCGCCGAACTGATCATACTGCTTCTTTCTCTCGGGATCGCTCAATACTTCATATGCGGCATTTATCTCTTTAAACTTCTCTTCGGCCTCTGGATCTTTGTTTATATCGGGGTGATACTTTCTCGCCAATTTCCTATATGCTCTTTTTATCTCGTCGGCACTGGCGTTTTCACTTACACCCAGCGTCTCGTAAAGGCTTTTGCTCATGCCCTGAACTCCTTGGTTTCTGCCTATTTTTTGCCGAATTATATCATAAAACTTTAGTCTAAGTCAATCAACTTACACTATACATTGAGTAGCAATCTCGTCGAAATTTTTTGTGCAAAATCTCTCTATCTGAATTATCGGCAAAAGCTGGAGAGCATAGAGCCCCTGTACACAAAAGGAGTGTACAGAGAGCCGCTAGTGCAGGAAGTGACGCACACCTGTAAAGTAGAGAGCGATGCCATGTTCGTTCGCAGCTTCTATAACTTCATCGTCGCGAATGGAGCCGCCCGGCTCGATGATGGCTTTGACGCCTGCGGCGGCGGCGGAGTCTACGGAATCTCTAAACGGAAAGAAGGCTTCGCTGGCCATCGCCGCACCGGTGACGTCGAGCCCCATCTCCTCGGCCTTTTTCAGCGCACACCTCGCCGCGTCGACCCGGCTCGTCATACCCATCCCCACGGCGACCATGGCGCCCTCTTTCACGTATACCACGCAGTTCGACTTCGTAAGCGCCGCAACCTTCCACGCTATCTGAAGATCCTTCATCTCCTGCGCCGTAGCCTCACGCTCGCTCTTTCGCTCGGCGTTTTCGACCTCCTCGTCTCGGACAATGTCGGCATCCTGGTAGACGAACCCGCCAGATACATGCTTGAAGTCGTACGCATCGTCACTCACTTTCAGCCTCTCGTCGCCGAACTCGAAGAGCTTAATACGCTTCTTGCTTGCAAATACCTCCTGCGCCTCCTCGGTAATGCGCCCGGCTATAATGACTTCAAGAAATATTTCGTTCATCTTCTGCGCCAGCTCTCTGTCCACCACGCCGTTGACGGCCACGACCCCGCCGAAAGCGGATACAGGATCGCACTTGAGCGCTTCGGTGTAGGCGTCTAACAAAGTATCGCGAATCGCGAATCCGCACGGGTTTCCGTGCTTGACGATACAGACTGCGTTTTCATCCCCGAACGCAGCGGCGATCTTCACCGCCCCGCTGATGTCCGTTAGGTTGTTGAAACTCGCCTCGCCTTTTAGGGTTTTGAAGTTTTTGGAGTAGAAGTCGTCGAACTCGTAGAGCGCACCATTCTGGTGCGGGTTCTCTCCGTAGCGGGTGTTGAACACTTTGGAGCCGACCACAAACTGCTTCTGCCCGAACCCTTCGTTGAAGCGGCGGTTCATGTAGTTCGCGATCATACTGTCGTAAGCCGCCGTATGCTCGAAAGCCTTTATCATCAGATTTCGGCGCATCTCGATGCTGTTGTTTCCGCTCCGAAGCGCTTCAAGAACCGGCGCATAATCACCGGGATCGGTAACGATGATGACACTCTCGAAGTTCTTGGCCGCGCTGCGCACCATCGCGGGCCCGCCGATGTCTATATTCTCTATGATCTCCTCGAAATCTTCGGTCCTCTCTATCGTCGCCTTGAACGGATAGAGATTCACGCACACGAGATCTATAGCCTCCACACCAAGTTCTTTGGCCTGATCCAGATGGCTCTGCTTGTCCCTTCTGTGCAAAATCCCGCCGTGAATGTAGGGGTTCAGAGTCTTCACACGCCCCTCGAAACACTCTGGAAACTTTGTCACCTCGTCGATCTCTATTGCCTCTATGCCATTCTCTTTCAAGATTCTGTAGGTCCCGCCGGTGCTGACAATCTCGAAAC
>JALSXE010000073.1:3758-5443 GCA_027072755.1 Campylobacterales bacterium
CACCCCTCTTGTCGCTAACACTTATCAATGCACGCATAAACGTTCCTGTCAAAAAGATTTTCGCGATTATACCGTTTCGGTCTTTATGCGGAGGTTAGAGGGTACGAAGTGCTCCAGCCTCTTTCGAAACGTGGTCTGCCCTCTTCAGCATGTAAGGTATTTGTGTTAGGTGTTGGGTGGCATTATCAATGGCATCATTGGCATGATCCCTTTATATTTGGTCTTTTTTATAAGGTCAGGGTCATTATAAACCAATCAAGTGTCGTTCAGTACAACTTAATACAAAAAACCGAAAATCCAAAGCGGTATTTTGTCGGTATATCCTATCTCTATGCCGTCCGCTGCTACAAAAGAGTTTTTTAGATCTTTTATTTGGGAAAAACCTTTATTTCTTCCACCTATTTCAAAAGTATATTTATCATTTACCGAAAAATCTCCTTGAGACGGGTAGCTGAGTTTATGCTCGCATCGTAACTGTTGTGCGAAAAAAAGCTCTCTTATAGTTCCTATCTCGTTGGAACTGCAATAGTTATATGCCAAATTGGTGTTGTTTAAATAGAGCTTGCTCGGTTTTGTAAAGACGGTATCTTTTTTACCGTTTGCATAAAGAGAGTAGAACAGTTTCCCCAAAGTCAGATAGTCTATATATTGATAAAGTGTATTTCTGTTAATGCCGATTTTTTTCGATAAAGCAGCGATATTTAGCTCATAAGGTTTAGAGGCACATATCAGACCTACGAGTTGTTTGAGTTTTTGTATGTTTTGCGGTTCGATATTGAAAATTATGGGCAAATCGCTCTCTATGACCGTATTTATCGTCTCTTCCAATTTTAGACTATAACTGTTTGGATTCTCAAAATAGTATGGATAATACCCACTTTGTAGATACTCATTGAAATATTCAAAAGGTTTTATTTGAGTTACGATATCGTGTGCTATATCGATATGGTTTTTCAAAATATCTTCTAAGCTATAGCTTTGAAAACGCTTTTTCGTTTTCAACTCCAAAAACTCTCTAAAAGAGAGCCCTTCGATTCTGTAAATCACAGCCCTCCTGCTTAAATCGGCTTTGCTATGCTCTATCTGTATGGCCGAAGAACCGCTGAAAACAAGTTGTAAATCTAAAAAATCGTAAATCTCTTTTAACTCTACTTCGAAATTTCTATATTTGTGAATCTCGTCGATAACTAAAACTTTGCCGCCACTTTTTGAAAACTCATCGGCTATATCGTATAGTTTTAGGTTGTTAAGCAAAATGGAATCGGCGCTGAAGTAGAGCTTTTTGCTAAAGTCGATCTCTAAAGAGTCCAAATACTGTAAAAGTGCGGTCGTTTTTCCAGCTCCCCTGGCGCCTATTATTCCAATCATTTTATCGTTAAAATCGATTTTGTTTAAAAAATATCTTTTATACTCATATCTATGCAGAGCTGTAATTTTGGAATATTTCTCTATCAGACTATTTAGCATCATTTTCTACCTTGATTAATTACAAATATAGTATTGAAGTGTTTATTAAAATAAGCATAAAATTAGTAATAATGCTTAGTATTTTGAACATTTTAGAGGTATGTAAAAGATTTTTGTGTACTTGTGTACTTGGGGGTCAGTCGCTACCTTAAAAACACCCTAAAAACATAACAATGCTACCGATATGTTCATGGCTTTGCAAAGAATGGGTGCGGGAT
>JALSXE010000074.1:0-1299 GCA_027072755.1 Campylobacterales bacterium
TACGGCCGAGGGTATTCCTGAAAGGCTTGCGCGAAAGATGAACCAGGCGGCCAGGGACAACGGTATCCTGATCATCGGACCGGCAACTGTAGGAGCCATAACTCCGGGAGCCTTCAAGATAGCCAACATAGGCGGAACCATCGAAAACATCATCAACTCCAAGCTTCACAGAGCCGGAAGTGCAGGACTAGTCACCCGTTCCGGAGGCCTCTTCAACGAGCTTTGTAATATCATATCTCTCAATGCCGACGGTGTCGCGGAGGGTGTCGCGATCGGCGGTGACAGATTCGTCGGATCGGTATTTATCGACCACCTTCTGAGAATGGAAGAGAACCCCGATGTCAAATATATGATCCTTCTCGGCGAAGTAGGCGGAACAGAGGAGTATAAAGTAATTGAAGCCGTCAAGTCGGGCAAGATCAAAAAACCGGTCATCGCGTGGTGTATCGGAACCATAGCCAAACACTTCAGCAGCGGGGTGCAGTTCGGCCACGCCGGTGCGAGTGCTAACGCAGAGCGCGAAACTGCCGAAGCCAAAAATGCCGCTATGCGCGAAGCGGGCATCCATGTTCCCAACAGTTTTAACGATCTACCTCAGATGATTCACCAGGTCTACACAGATCTGAAAAAAGAGGGTGTCATTACCGAAATAGAGGAGCCTGAAGTGCACTCCATACCCAAAAACCGTAAGCCTAAAAACTTCATCTGTACCATCAGTGACGATCGTGGTGAAGAGGCGACATACGCCGGCTTCCCGATAAGTTCCGTTGCTACCCCGGATACCGGTAAGGGAATAGGCGATGTCATAAGTCTGCTTTGGTTCAAGAAGCAGTATCCGAAGTGGGCGACAGATTTCATAGAGACCGTTCTCAAGACGGTTGCAGACCACGGGCCGGCGGTATCGGGTGCTCACAACGCAAAAGTTACGGCCCGAGCCGGTAAATCGGTTGTAGAGTGCCTCGTTACAGGACTTCTTACAATCGGACCGCGCTTCGGCGGAGCTATCGACGGTGCTGCAAAATACTTCAAATATGCCAACGACAACAACATGACTCCGCAGGAGTTTCTGGCGTATATGAAAAAAGAGGGTATTCCGATTCCGGGAATCGGCCACAGAATCAAATCTTTGAGAAACCCCGACAAGCGTGTAGAGGGACTCAAGAAATTTGCAAAAGAGTATTTCCCGAGTACGTCCCTTCTCGATTACGCTCTGACAGTAGAGCAGCTGACCACATCCAAAAAGGATAACCTGATTCTGAATGTCGACGGTACTATCGGAATACTTATGGTCGATATGTG
>JALSXE010000075.1:0-1293 GCA_027072755.1 Campylobacterales bacterium
GGTCTGATGCATATAGCTTGCCACCTGTTCTATCTCTGAATGTGCATCTGAAGATGTACCAACTGCTTCATTTGCCTCGCTCAACATTACATCGGACAGTTCATTGAGTCC
Organism: Campylobacterales bacterium; assembly: GCA_027072755.1. Classification (GTDB taxonomy): domain Bacteria; phylum Campylobacterota; class Campylobacteria; order Campylobacterales; family Hydrogenimonadaceae; genus Hydrogenimonas. Next base: position 112 of record JALSXE010000075.1, read on the forward strand.
TTTTGCCTCTTGACCTACAGAGTCTGAGACCTCCTTTACATTCCCCACGAGACTTGAAAAAGTGTCGAGGAACGTATTGAAGCTCTTGGAGAGTGCTGTGAGCTCGTCGCGCCCTTCCACTTCGATGTAAACGGTGTAGAGCACATCGCCACTGCTATTCTTCCCTACGGGGTCGATGGCGGTCACACGTCCCTGCATTTCCAGGTCGGTGATGGCGTCGAAAACCGTATGCAACAGCTCCTTGGAATAGCGCAGCCGGGAAATACTCTCCAGGCTCTCCAGAGTGATACCGATCTGTCGGCCGATGGAGATCAGAAGCGCCTGCAGAGCGTCATCCAGGTCTTCGAGCTGGATACCGGAAAAAATCATCATCCCCAGCAGCCGTTCCCGGCAGCACAGCGGGACCCGGATTCCCAGTTCCCGGTTTTCTCCCTCCCCGGTCAAGCGGATATTGCCACACCCCTCGATGGCCACCAGCCGGGCAATGGCGTCCGGATCCGTAACCCGGGTGCCACTCAGGGAGGCCGCATCGATTTCCAGCCTCGGGGCCAGTTCCTGGTCCCCTTCCTGGCAGCGAAGCTCCAGCTGCTGCTGCCCACGGTCAAAGAGATAGATCCCGGCTCCCCGGGCAGGAATCACCTTGAGCGCAGCCTGCAGCAGGGCCGGAAGCAGGTCTCCCAGGGTCCTGGCCTGGGTGATCAGACCGGCAATGGTGTTGAGCAGGGCCAGCTCCTTGTTCCGGGCCCGGACCTGGTGGTGCAGCCGCTCCTGGGACCGTTTGAGGGCCTCGGTCCGCTGTTCGATCATGGACTGCAGGTGGCGGGCAGACTGTTCCAGCTTTCTTCGCCTTTCCGCCAGATGGTTGGCCATCAGCTCTGCCGCCACATGGAGATCTCGCAGTTCATCGCCCTTGCGGGCCAGCTGGTAAATCTTCTCCCCTTCCCGGTCGCCCAGGCTGTCCCGGAACAGGGTCAGGACCGACCGCAGGGAGCGGACCACCACCCGGTCAAAGAATATCCAGATAATGGCATAGAGAAAGAGCAGCACCAGGACAATGAAGCTGAACACCTGAAGGGCGGCCTCACGGATGGCGGCCATCTGGCTGCCCGCGGGAATGGATATCGACTGAACGCCGCCGATCATACCTTCCTTTTTGTAAAAACCCAGATCGGTCCCGTACCT
>JALSXE010000076.1:0-5418 GCA_027072755.1 Campylobacterales bacterium
TCTTAGCACTATGGCCGATGCGGCCAAAAAGAGTGACAGGCTCTTCGAAGCTGTAGATGTCATCAAAAAAACTACGCTCGATCTCGGTGCGGAGGGGAACAGAACCCTGGCATCGCTTCAGCAGAGTGCAGACTCTTTTAAAGAGCTGAATATGAAGCTGATGAAACGTATCGAAGAGGGGGACCTGAATATCCGTCAGCTTCTTCAGCAGACGCTTGCAGAGTCAAATGCGCTCATGAGAGCGTCTCAGGCACTTGTTTATCAACTGCAAGAAGATGCGATGATGATCAAAAACAGCCCCAGAGACCTCTTTTTCAAAGAGGCCGAACCTACTCTGGGGCCGGGGGAGAAGCAAAAATGAGAAGATTTACGATATACGAAAAAGTTTTTCCGGCGGCACTTGGTTTTTTACTCTTTTTTGGCGGCTGTTCAGTTAAAAAGGTCCCTCCGACCGCCTTTTACCGTATCTCCCAAGAGACTCCCGGAATCGGGGAATCTGCCAATAAGCAGGCCATTGACTCGATAAGAGTGACATTCAGCCGCTCGTCAAGAGTAAGCGAAAGTTCATCCATCTACTATACAGACAAAGATTTCAGGCAGCAGCCGTACGCCTACAGCAGATGGTACGATACCCCGGCAACCATGTTGGAAGGTAAGCTGATTTTCGCTCTTGAAAAATCGAAAATCGCAAAAAATGTAACAGGAAGTTCGAGTGCGGCGGATACAAAGACGGTTCTTGAAATAGGAGTTCTGGATTTCGTACATGAGTTCGGCAAGAGCGGAAGATCCAGAGGAAAAGCCGTCATTCTGGCTTCTCTGGTTAGAAACAGAGACGGCAAGACTTTATGCGCCAAGCTTTTTGAAGCCGATTCGACGGCGGCTACGGACGATGCCGAAGGGGGCGTTGCGGCTTTGAACAGCGCGTCCGACAAGATAGTGGCGGAAATTGTGGAGTGGCTGGGCGAATGCGGCCGACCGTAATTGAAAAACCGGAAACGCTCTAAGGCTACAGAAGGCCGAACTTCTCTATAAAATCGTCGTCGATATCTATGAGCCCTCTTTTTTGCAAAGACTCAAGCACCTCCCTGTCGCAAAGAACATCACCCGGCCACTCCCGCTCGTAGCCGTCGAGCTCGTTTTTGTCGGTCGCGTCCACCATTATAAAAGGCTCCTTGCGTATATCACGCATAGCATCTATATTGTTCGCTACGCGCCACACAAGCATATACGGATTCTCCAGGCTGTTGCGTTCGGCATCTACCACGATCACAATTTTAAGATGTGCATGAAGCGATTTCAGATCGTCGAAAAGCTGCTGAACAGAGCGCACTTTTTTGTAAGAAACGATACATATCGGATTTTTTGTATGCGTAAAATATTGTCTCAAAGAGAGCACATTGCCGTCTATCGCATTCATTGCACTAAGAAGCTCTTCATCATTCAGGAGTGAATCTACACCCTCTTCCACTTCATCGCCTGTCGCATCGATTCCAAGCTTTCCTCCAACCAGCGTATCGGGGCTGGAGTGGTCAAGCGCATCCACGATCCCCTCCGTAATCAGCATACGCTGCGGCGAGACTCTATTTAGAATATGCTCGGTTATCGCCTCATATTCGGTAAGTGCCGGCGCTTCGCTCCCGACAAAGAGGGCGTGTTTGACAAAGCTCATCTGCCCCACACCCCAGAAAGCGTGCATGAACTGCTTTGCATGACCTTTGTAGTGAGTCTGCATCTTTGCCAGGATCAGGTTGTGAAAAACTCCGTTTTCAGGCATATGGTAGTCTATCAGGTCCGGTGCGGTCGTCTTTAGAAGCGGAAGGAAAATACGCTCCGTTCCCCACCCCATATATTTGTCTTCAAGCGGCGGCTTTCCGACTACCGTGGCCTGGTATACCGGATTCTCCTTCATCGTTATGGCCGTAACATTCATAACCGGGTACGGCTCTTTCAGCGTATAGTAACCGGTATGGTCTCCGAAAGGACCCTCTATAACCATCTCATTTGGATCAACCTCACCTTCGATGACAATATCGGCATCTTCAGGAATCCATATGTCGTTCGTGACAGATTTCACCAGTCTGGCCGGCTCGTTTCTCACAAAGCCGTAGAGCATCAGCTCGAACATTCCGTATGGAAGCGGTGCCTGCCCGCACCAGATGTAGAGCGGATCCCCGCCTATGGCAACAGATACCGGCATCTTCACACCGGCCTCTTTATACTGGTCGAAGAAGTGACTGGCATCTTTATGTATCTGCCAGTGCATTCCAAGCCGTTTTTTGTCGTACTGCTGAAGCCTGTACATCCCGAGGTTCTGCATCTTTCCGTCAAGACTCTTCGTATATACCTGCCCCATTGTTATAAAAGGTCCGCCGTCTTCGGGCCATGTCTTTAGTATCGGCAGTTCATCCAGATCGACCTGCGATGCCGTTTTTATGATCTGCTGGCAGAGCCCCTTCTGCTTAAGACGCTTCGGAAAGACGTTTTTCAGTGCAAAGAGCTTCTGAAGCATCGAGAGTTTCGCCATCAGCCCCTCGGGCGGCCTCATATGCATCAGCTCTTCTATCTCCGACGCTATCTTGTCGGGATGGCTTCCGAAAAACTTTTCGGTAATCTCGAAGTTCGCAAACATATTCATCAGTACCGGCATATCGTACTCGATACCTTTTGCGCGGTTTACCGGTCTTTTAAACAGAAGCGGCTTCGAAGGCGACCTCTTCACCTCTACATAGGCGATATGTGCAATCTCCAGATCTACATCGCACGGCTCCTCTATAACCTTCAGATCACCCTCACTCTGTAGCCTTTCGAGCCAGTGCGTCATAGTCGCCATCGTAAACCCCTGAAATTGAGTATCTATCTGTTACTACGCTTCGGGCAGGACCTGAAGCGGTGAAATCAAAATATTTCCAAACCATTTCGGCACTTTTTCGTAAAACGCCGCCTATGATTTAGAACCTTTCGCATCGCTCCTCTTTGAACGCCATGGCCTCCGCACGCTCCAGCAGTTCCTTCGCCCCGGCCTCTATCATTATATCGGCCAGGCGGAATCCGAGGGCGGCCGCTTCGTTTCTGGGGGCGTCTATGATCTCTTTTAGTATCTCCGTCCCGTCCGGAAGACCGACCATAGCCCTTACAAGTACGCGATCTGCCGAGACTTTTGCATTTACCGCGATCGGAACCTGGCAACTCCCTTCGAGCTTTGCGACGAAATCGCGCTCTATCTTCGCCGCCAAAGCCGAGTCTTCATCATTCAGAACCGAAGCTATTTCCGCAACTTTTTCGTCGTCGATTATTTCGATACCGAGAGAGGCTTGTCCGGATGGAGGGATCATAACGTTATCGTCGATAGGCTCATGATACGGAACGCTTTCGAGCAGTCCCAGCCTCTTCATCCCCACGTATGCCAGAATGATCGCATCGTACTCACCTTCGGCGAGCTTGCGAAGCCTCGTATTTACATTCCCCCGCAGATTTTTGACCTTCAGGTCGGGCCTGATCGATCGAAGCTGCATCTGACGCCGCAGGCTGGTGGTTCCGACTACGGCACCATTGGGCAACTCTTCGATATTTCGGTATCTGTGTGAAAGAAAACAGTCCCTAATGTCGTCACGCTTGGTGATTGCCGCAAGTTTTAGCCCGTCGGGCATCACAGTAGGTACGTCCTTGAGGCTGTGCACGGCCAGATGGGCTCTGCCCGCAAGCATCACATCCTCTATCTCTTTGGTAAAGAGCCCTTTACCGCCGATCAGCGCGAGAGGCTTGTCCAAAATCTTGTCACCTGTCGAAGTCACAACCTCGAACTCTATCTCCATATCGGGAAATCTCTTCTGCAGTTCAGTTTTCACATACTCCGCCTGCCACATGGCAAGCTGGCTTCCGCGGGTCGCTATTATAAGTTTTTCCATGGTCCTACTTCTTTATGAATGATTTGTATTTTTCTCTCGTAATATCTTTCTTGCCGTCGGCAAAAACGGTCGGTGTACCGGTGACCAGCATCTTTCGTGCCGTTATCCTGTCATGGAGGATGATCTTCTCTATCCTCTTGTCGTGAAGCTCCCCGGGAGTTACCTTGAAGCCTGTCTCTTTTTCTACGATCTTCAGAATCTTCTTCTCATCTTTGAGTTCGGGATCGATCTTTATCGAGTACATCTTGTCGACAACATCTTTTCTGCCTCTCCTCTTCGCAACTTCGATAACCCTTACCAGTGTATCGGAAGCGGGGTGAATCGCACTTAGAGGGAGATGGTAATAGTAGAGTGCGATCTTGTCGGGATTCTTCTTTACCGCTTTCAGAAGTTCGGGCACATACATTCTGCAGAACGGACATAGAGGATCGGAAAATAGAATCAGTTTGTGTTCGGCATCCGGATTGCCGTAAAGAAGGTGCGACTCCGAATATATGTCGTCGGGTAGTTTCGGCTGGATAATCGAGCGTATATCCATCCCTGTTTTACGATCTACAAGCTCTGTGGCAATCAGGTTTTTGCTTACAAAAAGAATTGTCTCGAAGCCGAGTTTTCTGGTCTTCTTGTCTCTTGTAAGCTCAAGGTCTGCCTCCACCACATATGCGGACCACCCTTTTACTCCGGGTATAGGAAGCTTTTCGGCCACTTCTATGCTCTTTATCTTCAACCCTCTATTCTGACTCAGCTTCTTTTTTACAAAATTGATCACATCCGTATCGCCGCCGGCGACCGCAAGGCTACTTCCTATTATCAGGACGGTCAATAATCTCAACATCGATGACATCGCACTCTCCTTCTTTGAATTCATCTTCTCTCTGCAGGCCGGACTTTTCGGCCTGTCGGCCTTTTGAAAAGAGTCTTCGCGCTATAAAACCGGAAAAAATCCCAAACTGCAGAAGCAGTCCGACTATATCGGTGAAAAAGCCCGGAACAATCAGAAGTATGGCGCCCAAAAGCGCCGCCAGATTCTGTTTCTGAAAAGATTCCGGCGTAATCTCGCCGGCCATAACGGCCCGCATATTTTCGGAAAAAGTATAACGGAAATTTGTTAACAGAAGCAAACCCGCCAGCGCACTTGCGATCACCTCCATAAAGGTCCAGAAAGGGCCTATGGCCGCAGAGATCTCGACCGATACGAATATCTCTACAAAGAGGTAGACGAGAAAATAGATCATCCCACGATTTCCGCAGCTTTTTCAGCCGCTTCGTCTACGCCGACTTCCGTTCTTACGAGACCGTCACGTTTTATTATCTCCACTTTTCCCTCCGAAAGCCTCTTGCCGACCACCACGGCACACGGAAACCCTATAAGTTCGAAATCTTTCATCTTGAAACCGAAACGCTCCGGCCTGTCGTCCAAAAGTGCGTCCACTCCCCTACTTTTGAGCTCTTCGTATATCTTCTCTCCCGCTCGAAGCTGCTCTTCATCTTTTGTATTCCCTACGACCACCAC
>JALSXE010000077.1:0-1291 GCA_027072755.1 Campylobacterales bacterium
ATGCTGATCATACCAGTATGGTAGTGCTTTGGGCTTCTTTAATAGTAAATAGCGTGATAAGAGTGAAAAATATTCGTAATGCTGAATAAGCATGTACTGAATGGTTGTTGAGCAGAACTCATTATCGTCTTTTCGGTTACACATTAAAACTAATGGCCCAAGGGAGTTGTACAACATAATTGATTTTTCAATTGCATTTTCAATTGCAGGCCACCTTTTTTCTCTTAAATAGGTCATTTTAAATAGAACAAGACCAACTTCCGAAAAATCTGAATCTCTTGTCAGAACAAGTGAACCTGTTTTATTATCCTTACAGAATCGTCCTTCTCGTTGATTCGTTTCGACACTGGACCAATAAACATGTTGATTACTTAAATCAACGACTACAAGAAAAACGGGCACTGGCAGCCCTAACCAATAGTTAATAGTTGACATTTTTATTCCACTGTAAGTGAACAATCCCTTATCGTTAAATTGTACTGAATCAATACTTTTCACTTGCAGTGCCACTAAATCACCAGTGACTTTTCTATCCTTTCCTACTAATTCCACGTATAGGTCAATTCCGTAATCCCTCTCAGTTAGCTCTCTTACTATCCATTCCTTTGGTAAGGCAGATGATAATATATTAAAAGAAATACTTTCAGATATATGTGAATCGATTCTTTTGGGGTATTCCATGACTTATAAAGAGCCTAACGTGAAGCTCAGGGGCGCCAAATCTGCGGGGCAACCAACCTACAACTTGCAATGACCTTGGTGCGGGGCACAGCATAACGACTACCGCCGAGCTATTTGGCGTCCCCTGCAGCGCCTTGTTAAGTGCCTGTAATTGCAATATTTTGAATAATATAGAGTCTCACGAAGAGACAAGCCCATTTTTTATATTGGTTTTCCATCATCACTTAAATTTATGAGGATTCGTTTAGTTCCATTTTCTTTGCGATATTAAATACTTTTTCAATTACTTGTGAGCAAATCCCCCGCCTCGGAGATCATACTCAATACATACTATGCAGATGGAGCACCTTTATGATTTAATATATCTGGACCATCACAAAGTTTAGAATTGCATTGAAATTACGCAACTCAACATAACTTGCCTGCCATTTTTTACCACCCAAAGCCTTGCAACTGTCTTTTAGTAATCGATTAATTAATTTGTCATCATATACCTTTTCAATTTCTTGAGCTTTCAAAACGTCTAATTTAGCACCCTACTTTGCCCGTATGTTTTTGGCTTCGTGGATATTCATGCTTGTGAATATATCGTTATGCTTCTTACTCAATC
>JALSXE010000078.1:0-5383 GCA_027072755.1 Campylobacterales bacterium
GAAAGAGAGGCGTTAAGAGATTACGAGCACGGCATAAGAGTCTTTAGAAACCTGTGCGACTATCTCGTAATAAACATATCCTCGCCGAATACTCCCGGACTGCGCAATCTTCAGAACGATTCGTTCGTCTCTTCGATTTTCGATATGGCGAAGTCGCTTACCGACAGACCTGTTCTTCTCAAGATAGCGCCCGATATGAATAAAGAGGAGGCGGTCGCCCTATGTGCGGGTGCCGTAGAGGCGGGAGCGGACGGCATAATCGCCACCAACACCAGCATCGACTACTCGCTGGTCGCCGATCCCAAGGAAGCGGGCGGAATAAGCGGCCGTGCGATAAGAGAGAAGAGTTTCGAACTTTTCGATGCGGTTGCCGCCGAACTCTACGGTAAAACAGTACTGATTAGCGTAGGCGGTATCGACAGCGGCTACGAAGCCTACCGCAGGATTCGAGCGGGAGCCAATCTGGTGCAGCTGTTAACCGGTCTGATTTTCCAAGGCCCCGAAGTTGCGGGAAAGATAAACCGTACACTCTTGAAGCTGCTCGAAAAAGACGGTTACGCAAACATATGCGAAGCAATCGGGGCGGATCGCAGATGAGACGAATCATAAAACTTATAGCACTATATTTTTCCATATTTACTCTAATACCAGGAGCTCTAATGGCAAGCACACTGCCGAAACACTATAGCAAAACCCTGAACAACGGCCTTCAGGTGGTGGTTATTCCGCTTCACAACGATAGCGGTGTCATCACGACCGACATCTTCTACCGCGTAGGAAGCCGCAATGAAGTCATGGGTAAAACCGGCATAGCGCATATGCTCGAACATATGAACTTCAAATCTACAAAAAACCTCAAAGCGGGAGAGTTCGACAAGATTGTAAAGCGTTTCGGCGGAGTGGACAACGCCTCCACCGGTTTCGACTATACGCACTACTTCATCAAGAGCGCCTCTAGAAACCTCGACCGCTCTCTTTCGCTCTTTGCCGATATGATGCAGAACCTGTCGCTCAAAGACGAAGAGTTCCAGCCAGAGAGAAAAGTGGTGGCAGAAGAGAGAAGATGGCGTACCGATAACAACCCGGTCGGGTATCTCTACTTCAGACTCTTCAACAACGCCTATATCTACCACCCCTACCACTGGACGCCTATAGGCTTCATGAACGATATTATGAACTGGACGATAGAGGATATAAGAGATTTTCACAAAACCTACTACCAGCCGAAGAATGCGATAATCGTGGTAGCCGGCGATATAGAGCCTGATACGGTATTCGAAGCTGTAAAGAGGCATTTCGGAAAGATCGAAAACTGCTGTGAGATACCGAAAGTCCATCAGGTGGAGCCTGACCCGGACGGACCGAAACGGGTCGTGTTGTATAAAGAGAGCGAAGTCGAGATAGTTGCGATCTCTTTCCCGATTCCCAACTTCCAGCATGAAGACCAGCCTGCCCTCTCGGCGCTTGGCGAGCTTCTCAGTCACGGCAGAAGCAGCCGCCTTATAGAGGAGCTTGTGGACAAAAAGAAGATGGTCAACCAGCTCTACGCCTACAACCTCGAACAGAAAGATCCCGGAATCTTCCTCTTTCTGGCGGTATGCAACCCGGGTGTGAGCGCCGAAGATACCGAAAAGGTGATCTGGGAGCAGATAGAGCGCATCAAAAAGGAGGGCGTCACCGAAGATGAGCTGAAGAAGGTAAAGGTCAACACAAAGGCGGATTTCGTCTACAGCATGGAGAGTTCGAGCAGTGTAGCGGACCTATTCGGCAGCTATCTTGCCAGAGGAGATCTGAAGCCGCTTCTAAAATATGAAGAGAGTATCGACAAGCTCGATACCGAAAAGATACGGGAAGTGGCCGGACGCTATCTTGAGAGAGAGAAATCGGTTACAGTAATTTTGAGAAAAGGTGAAAAATGAGCAATCCAATCATCGGAGCCATGACGGCTCTCGTAACTCCCTTTAAAAACGGCAGAGTGGACCATGTACAGTATGCAAAGCTTATACAGAGGCAGATAGCCAACGGCATAGACGCCGTCGTGCCGGTTGGGACTACCGGCGAGAGCGCAACCTTGACACATGCCGAGCACAAAGAGTGCATAGAGACCGCGGTCAACGTCTGCAAAGGTACCAATGTAAAGGTGGTGGCCGGAGCGGGTAGTAACTCCACAATGGAGGCGATAGATCTGGCGCAGTTTGCACAGACTGCCGGTGCGGACGCAATCTTGACAGTCTGCCCCTACTACAACAAACCTACGCAGGAGGGCATCTACCGGCACTATAAAGCCATAGCGGAGTCTGTAGAGATACCGGTCATGCTCTATAATGTCCCGGGCAGAACGGCGCAGGATATCGCCCCGGAGACGGTATTCAGGCTTTTTGACGAGGTGGAGAACATATACGGTATAAAAGAGGCTACCGGCTCGATAGAGCGGACGCTGCTACTAAAAGCCAAGCGCCCCGCCCTCGCGGTGATCAGCGGAGACGATGCGATAAACTACCCGATCATGGCGACAGGAGGTAACGGTTGCATCTCCGTTACATCGAACATCCTGCCGAACCTGATAACCGACCTGATACATTCTGCGCAGGAGGGCGACTTTGCATCCTCTAAAGCGATCAGCGACAGATTGTACGATATAAACAAGGTTCTCTTCATAGAGAGCAACCCCATTCCGATAAAGGCGGCGATGTACGCTGCCGGACTTTTGGAGACGCTGGAGTATCGTCTGCCGCTCACTCCGCCCTCCGAAGAGCATATGCGACAGATAGAAAGCGTCGTAAAAAGATATGAGATACCGGAAGCGTAAAAGCTTCTAAAAATTTTTGATTCAAGGAGAAAATATATATGAACCGTTGTGAAAGCATGAAGGGCAAAACTCTCGTTATCAGCGGAGCGACAAGGGGGATCGGAAAGGCGATTCTGTATCGTTTCGCAGAAGCCGGTGCGGATATCGCCTTCACCTACAATTCGAATGAAGAGGAGGCGAGGAAGATTGCTGACGATGTAAAGGAGCGCTACGGCGTAAAGGCGGTGCCTTACAAATTGAATATCCTTGAGCCGGAGAGCTACAGGGACCTTTTCAAACTGATCGACGAAGATTTCGTGCGTGTAGACTACTTCATATCGAACGCGATCATATCGGGACGTGCGGTTGTAGGAGGTTTCGGCCCCTTCATGCGTCTGAAGCCCAAGGGGCTAAACAATATATACACCGCGACCGTAACCGCATTCGTGATCGGTGCGCAGGAGGCCGCGAAACGCATGGAGAGAGTGGGCGGCGGAAGCATAATCTCGCTGAGTTCCACCGGAAACATCGTCTATACGCCCAATTACGCTGGGCACGGCACGAACAAGGCTGCAGTGGAGACGATGGTGAAGTACGCCGCCGCAGAGCTGGGTGAAAAGGGAATACGAGTAAATGCCGTAAGCGGCGGACCGATAGATACGGACGCGCTCAGAGCGTTTCCCAATTACGATGAGGTTAAAGCCCAGGTTGTTGAGCGCTCTCCGCTAAATCGCATGGGTCTTCCGGAAGATCTGGCCGGTATGTGCTGGTTTCTGTGTACCGACGAGTGCTCATGGCTGACGGGGCAGACGATCGTCATAGACGGGGGCACCTCTTTTCAATGAGCATGAACCTCCCCAATATCCTCGCTTTTTCGCGTCTTGCTATGGCGCCGCTTCTGCTGTGGCTCCTTGCAGGTCGCGACTCTTCTCTTTTGCAGGGTATTCACGAAAGCTGGCTCGACTACTTCGCGGCGCTTGTATTCGTACTCGCAAGTGTAACCGACTTTTTCGACGGCTATATCGCGCGCATGTTCAATCAGATCACCGCTTTGGGAAAGATAATAGACCCGCTGGCGGACAAGATGTTGACACTCGCGGCCTTTTTGGGTCTGATCGTTCTGCAACGTGCCGATGTCTGGGCCATATTTCTGATCTTGAGTCGTGAGTTTTTCATAACCGGCCTTCGAGTCGTTGCCGTCGGCGAAGGCAAAGAGATCTCATCTTCGATGGCGGGTAAGGTGAAGACGGTATCTCAGATGTTCGCGATAGGTTTTTTGACGATGAACTGGCCCGGAGGGGAGGCTCTTTTGTGGATCGCCGTGGCGATTACACTCTATAGCGGGTATGAGTATATCCGCGAATATGCAAAAGGTTGACGATGGGCATGCTCATATCTCTACTGATACTATCTTTTCTGATCTTCTTTCATGAGCTGGGCCATTTTCTTGCCGCGCGTCTTTTCGGCGTGCGTGTGGAGCGCTTTTCGATAGGTTTCGGAAAGGTTGTTCTCTCCAAAACGGTCGGCGGCACGGAGTATGCCCTGAGCGCAATACCCCTCGGCGGCTATGTGAAGATGAAGGGGCAGGATGACACCGACCCCACAAAGATAAGCCTCGATCCGGACAGCTACAATGTAAAACCGCCGTGGCAGCGCATCGTGATTCTACTGGCCGGTCCCTTTTTCAACTTCATCCTGGCATATTTTCTCTACTTTGCCATCGCGTTGATAGGAGCGAATGCCCTCAAACCTACGGTAGGGGCCATCCAACCGGGCTCGCCGGCAGAGCAGGCCGGCTTGAAAAAGGGTGACACGATCGTGGCGATAAACGACGAGCCTGTCAGAGTGTGGGACGACCTGAGCGAAAAGATCTCCTCTTCGCACGGCCATATCGACATGGTTATAGATAGAAACGGAACTCTCGTGCCGCTCAGTGTTGTACCGAGGGTTCTGGAAGCCAAGAACATATTCGGTGAAAGCGTCAAGAGAAGAATGGTCGGAATAGGACCTTCAGGCGATGTAACCGTCGTTCGCTACGGTTTCGGCGATGCATTCGGTTTCGCTTGGCACAAGACTCTGGAGGCGGCCAAACTGATCGTACTGAGCGTTCAGAAGCTGATAGAGGGCGTGGTTCCGGCCAAGGAGATGGGCGGCGTCATAGCGATCGTGCAGGTGACGGCCGAGGCGAGTCAGCACGGAATAGTAGCGCTTTTCGCACTCACGGCTCTTATCTCCGTAAACCTCGGGGTTTTGAACCTGCTGCCGATTCCGGCACTCGACGGCGGGCATATCATCTTTACACTCTACGAGATGATATTCAGGCGCCCGCTCAACGAAGAGATAATGTACAGGCTCACGCTGGGAGGCTGGGTACTGCTGCTATCGCTGATGGCATTTACCATATACAACGACATAGCAAGGATCGCAAATGGATAGAGCAACGATGCAGGGGAGATTCGACCGACTGGTCTGGAGGGTCGAAGAGGCGAGGATAAAGAGGAGCGAACACCATATCGTAAAGATAGTGGCGGTAAGCAAATATACCGACGAAGAGAGTATTCGCATGCTTTACGATCTGGGGCAGCGCGCGTTCGG
>JALSXE010000079.1:0-5356 GCA_027072755.1 Campylobacterales bacterium
CCGTCCTGGGCCTTATATATCTGGTCTTACCCTCACGCTTCTCTATCTCTCTTGGGCTGCTCCACTGCACCAGACTCGGTTTACCCAATGCCCCCATCACTTTGGTACATGCGTCTACACACTCGAGGCAGTTTATGCACTCAAGCTGCATACCCTGACGTATATCTATATGGGTAGGGCACACCTTTACGCAGCTTTCGCATGCGGTACACTCGGCCTCGGGCTCTCTTTGGTGCAGCTCTTTTATATTGTGCACCAGCTTTTTACTGTCTTGCCCCTCATGGTCGTATATATGACCCCCTCTATGTACATCGTAGATCGCCATGATCGTATCGTCATCGTACATTACGGACTGCACTCTGCTGTATGGGCATATATAGATACAGAAGTTCTCTTTGAGCCACACCACGTCTATTATCAAAAAGAGCGCGATTCCGAGCCAAAAACCTATCAGCACCGGGTGTTCGGACGGACTCTGGATATACTGGAAGAACTCCTCCGGCGGCACGAAGTACCATGTGAAATCGGCCGCAGCTATCAGGGCCAGTATCGACCAAAGCACTATAGCCACACCCTCTTTCGCCTTATTCTCCGGCTTACTCCAGTCGGGCTCTTGCTGTTTATTCGTTATTCGCTTTCTAAGGCCCAGCAGCTTCGTCTCGAAAAGATCTCTGTATATGACTCGAAATATCGTCTGCGGACATGCCCAGCCGCACCATACTCTTCCTCCCAGGGTCGTCATGAAGAAGACCCCCAAAAAGAGGAGCATCAGCAGAAACGGCATCAGGTAGAGCTCCTGCATATCGAATCGCACAAACAGAAAATGGAGCTGTTTATGGTCGAAATTTAGAAGGAAGAAGTGGTTTCCGTTTATCTTTACGAACGGCAGCACAAGGGCCACCGCCGTCACTATACCGAACAGCCAGTACCGCTTGTATCGGTACGGTACCCACCCCTTCAGGTACTCTTTGGCGCTCTTTCTACCTTTTGCCGCCTGCGTCATCTATGCCCGTCTTACTTCTCGAACTTGTATTTGTGCAGCGTATCTCCGCCTACAGGCTCTCCGTGAACGATTACATGCGTCTCGTTGGAGAGGTTGGGTCCCTCCATCTGAATGGATAGAGGATCGACGATCTCATAAGATTGATGGGCCGTCGCCTGCTGCGTCTTTATGGCGGCCGTTACGAGGCCGGCTAGTATAGTCAGCAGCAGAACCGTAGCAATAAGCATACCGGCAATACCGTGAATTCCGAATGCGCTTCCCTGTTTTTCCATATTTTACTCCTTATTCGCCGCGTGAAAGGCTGAGGATATATGTTCCGACAGCTTTTTCCTGTACCGGTGTAAGGCGCCCTTTGAAGCTGACCATTGTACCGATATAACCCTTTTTACCTCTGTCGAGAACATCCGAAACAAAATCGGGAGTACCGTATTTTGTAAGATCCGGGGCCATTCCGCCCATACCCTTGCCGTCGGCACCGTGACATCCGGCACATGTTGCGAACTCTGCCGGCTGTGCACCTTTCATGCCGTTGGCTACATAGGCGGCCACTCTCTTCGCCGCGTCTCCGCTTAGCAATCCCGCAGGCATTTCACCCATCGGATAGCCGAGACCTTTTGATCCCTTTTTAATCGTATCGAGCACTCCGGCCGCCGAACCCCATACAGTCAGGTCCGCGGCTTTACCGTCCATTCCGTCTCCGGCAATTCCGTGGCACGGTGCACACTGGACAAGGAATATTCCCTCTCCCATCTCCTGAAGTGTCTGTTTGTCGGCATTGGCCCACTTGCTCTCGAACATCTGTGTATGTGTGGCGACCTCTTCGTTATACTCACCTATCTGCGAGTATGCGTTTACCGGATAACCGGCCGTGAAATACCACAAGCCCCATATCATCACACCGAAAAATGAATAGGCCCATCCGGCGGGCAACTCGTTTTTATATTCACCGATTCCGTCCCAATTCTCTTCGGCAAGCTCGCCTGTCGACTTGTCGGTCTTCATCTGCTTGACATACTTACCTGCGATCAAGACAGTCAGCGTGAAGATAACGACTGCGGCGATCAGGGCGAGCAGGTTTATGTTGTCACTTAACCAGTTCATTTTTGCTCCTTGTTCTCTTTCGTTTCCTGAGGTTCAACAGGCTTGGAGTCGAGTTCATCGTCCAGAGCCAGTTTTCCGTACTTTTCGTAGTTACGTGTACCCTTCTTCTCTGCACGGTAGAGATGCAGAATGTACGCATACAGCACCACAACCAGAAAGAGTGTGAAGAAGAAGTATGCATAAGCCTGCAATTCTCTAATGTTTTCCATGCCGAATCCAGTTTAGTGCAGGCTGTTGAGATAAGCGATAATAGCGACTATCTCAGGAATCTCACCGCGCGCGACGGCATCTTTTACGTCCTGATTTTTCATCTCGCCCGCTATCTTTTTCGCATCTTCCAAAGCCTGTTTTCTGGCCTCTTCCCAACTGCCTAGCTTCGGCATGCCCGGCTGGTCATACGGAACGTTGAAGACCTTTTTGACAGTCAGCGCCTCCGCATAAGCTGTCTCCAGGTCGGCATTCTGTTTGAACATATGCTTGTATGCCGGCATGATCGATCCCGGAACGACGGATGTCGGCTCCCACATATGGTTTTCATGCCAGTCAGTAGTACGATACTCACCGACTCTATGAAGATCGGGACCTGTTCGCTTGGAGCCCCAGAGGAACGGACGGTCGAACGCATACTCTCCGCTCAGGCTGTACGGACCGTATCGGTCCGTTTCCGACTTGAACGGACGTATCAGCTGGGAGTGGCAGGCGTTACAGCTATCTTTGATATAGACATGACGTCCGGCAAGCTCAAGCACCGTGTAGGGCTTGGTACCCGCTACCGGACGTGAAGCCTGGGCAAAGTCCGGTACGATTTCAATCAATCCTGCAAACGCGATAACGAGAAAGACTCCTACCGCAAAGAAAAACGGTCTTTTTTCCAACCAATGAAACATCATTATCCTCCTTACGCGCCCATAGGCGATGCGAATGCCGGCTCTTTTTCAAGAACTCTGCCGCTTTGCATGGTCTTAACGAAGTTGTAGGCCCACATAAACAGACCTATAACAAAGAGCAGACCGCCGATCGCACGAATAGTGTAGTACGGGTGCAGAACAGTGACCGTATCTATGAAAGAGTATGCAAGGTTACCGTACTGGTCGACCGCACGCCACATCATACCCTGTGTGATACCCGCAATCCACATGCTCGAGAAGTAGAGAACGATACCAGTAGTCTGCAGCCAGAACTGCATCTCCATAAGCTTTTTGCTGTATATTTCACGCTTGAAGTAGCGCGGAGCCATATGCAGAGTAGCGGCGATGATCATGAATGCGACCCAGCCGAGAGTACCGTCGTGAACGTGTCCCACGATCCAGTCTGTAAAGTGCGCAAGCGCGTTTACCGATTTGATGGCCTGAATCGGTCCTTCGAGTGTAGAGAGCATGTAGAACGTAGATGCCAGAATCATGAATTTGATCAGCGGAGACTCTTTCAGCTGATTCCACTCGCCCTTCATTGTAAGCAGCATGTTGATAGCCGAACCCCATGAAGGGAGGATAAGGATGACAGAGAAGATAGACCCCATTGTCTGCATCCAGTCGGGAACCGTAGAGTAGATCAGGTGGTGTCCGCCCGCCCAGAGGTACACGAACATAAGACCCCAGAACGAAAGGAGCGAGAGTTTGTATGAGAAAACAGGCTGACCGGACTCTTTGGGAAGGAAGTAGTAGATCATCGCGACGATCGGCACGGTAAAGACGAATGCGACCGCGTTGTGTCCGTACCACCACTGAACGAGAGCGTCGTTCGTTCCGGCGTACATCGATACGGAGTGGTACCATTTACCCATTCCCGCCACGAAGTATGTAGGTACTTCCATATTGTTGAATAGATAGAGCATGGCGACGCCGAGGAAGAAGGCGATGAAGTACCACATAGAAATATAGAGGGTCTTTTCACGACGCATTCCGATAAGACCGAACAGCGCCAGACCGAAAAGGATCCATACCACCACCGTCAATATATCGAGCGGCCACTCCATCTCGGCATACTCTTTGGATGTGGTGATACCCAGAAGCAGAGAGATCACAAGACCCGCAGCCAGAATCACATATAGGAAAAAGTGAAGCTTGGCGATTCCGTGCACCACGGAATTCTCTTTTATCGAGACCTTCAGCACCCTCTGGGAGATATAGTAGAAAGATGCCCATATACCGCTCAGGGTAAATCCGAACGCCACCACATTGGTGTGAATCGGTCGAAGCCGGCTGAATGTACCGTACTGGCCGAACAGGTTGTTCAGCTCAGGATATGCCATCTGAAAGGCAATGAACACGCCGATAAGCATACCTATAATCCCGAAGATGATTGCTAGGTAGGCGAACCATTTGGATACGGTGTAATCGTATTCCATTGCTGCATTTGTCATGCAAACCTCCTTTGTATTGTTTCCCCCCGACCGTCGCCAGAGAGTAAGACAATGACATGATAGTGACATTTTTATGAAGGTATCCTTAAAATCTGTTAACTTTCAATTAACTTTTTAGTTAAGTTTGATTTAAATTCGCCGGAGAGTCCGGCGAAACATTCTAAAAGCGGCAGGTGAGGTTGCAGTAGTAGTAGCGGCCGGGCTCGTTAAGGAGCATCGGAACCCCGCCGCCCGAAGTGAGCGTCATATCCGCGTATGTGTTTGTAGCGGCATAGGTTCTGTCGAGTATATTGTCCACCCCTGCCGTTACGAAGAGACTCTTTTTAAACTCTTTTTTAATTTTCAGATTAAAGACGGCATATCCCGAAATCTTCTGCTCACCGTTATCGGCATCGTAGTTGCTCCACCCTTTCGCCAACACGGTCGAGAGTGCCGCGGTAAGGGTATCGTCGAAATCGTAGTTGATCGCGGCGTTCGCTTTCAGGGGCGGCACGTTGGGAAGATCTGTATCGCTCTGGCCGGTCAGCGGGCTATCTTTTTTTCCTCTCTGGTATGCGGCTCCCAGCTCCGCATAGAGATAGTCGCTGAAGGCGTATGTCCCTTCTATAGAGACTCCGTATAGCTTTGCATCCACATTCTCGTACTTTCTGTTCGTCAGGTTGTATGCGATGAAGTTTTTGAGTCTGCTGTAGAATACCTTACCCTTTACGGATGCCTCTTCGAACTCCTTTTCCAACCCGATATCGGTCTCGTAGTTGGACGTCTGATCGAGGTTCGGATTTCCGGCGTACATTCCGGTTTTCATCTGAAAGTAGAGCTCTTTTCCGTCGGGAACTCGTGACGACTTTCCGACTCCTGCGAAAAACCTCGCACTTTCATCTATATTATAG
>JALSXE010000080.1:0-5352 GCA_027072755.1 Campylobacterales bacterium
CCTTTACGCACCGTCTGCCGGCCGACATGCTTGTCAAAATCCCCAAACACAGAAAGATAGCCGAGAAGATCTGGAAGCTGCCCGAAGGTACTATCAACCCGGTAGGTTATCAGCATATAGTGAACATTCACCGTCAGATCGAGAGCGGAAAGATCAAATTTGCATGGGTAAACGTCTGTAACGCCTTCCAGGATACCGCCAACGCGAACCACTGGATCAAAGCCGCAAGAAAGATGGACTGCTTCATCGTTACATCCGACGGATACCCCGGGATTTCGGCAAAAGTCTCGGACCTCGTACTCCCTTCGGCGATGATCTACGAGAAGTGGGGAGCCTACGGAAACGCGGAGCGACGAACGCAGCACTGGAGACAGCAGGTCGTTCCCGTCGGCGAAGCGATGAGCGACACATGGCAGTGGGTAGAGCTCTCCAAGCGCTTTACGGTAAAAGACCTGTGGGGAGAGTGGACGATAAAAGGGGGCAAAAAGCTTCCCAACGTCATCGATAAAGCGAAAGCGATGGGGTACGACGAAGATACGACAATGTTCGAAATCCTCTTCGCCAACGACTGGTACAGAAGCTTCAGTGTCGACGATCCGGTCAGTATAGGTTTCGACAATACCGACGCGGTAGGTGACCGCCGTAACGTGATCGGCTCCGACGGCAAACCGTGGAAGGGGTACGGATTCTTCATCCAGAAAGCCCTATGGGAGGAGTATAGAAAATTCGGCATCGGACACGGACACGACCTTGCCGATTTCGATACCTACCACAAAGTACGCGGTCTCAGATGGCCTGTCGTAAACGGAAAAGATACTCCGTGGCGATTCAACGTCAAGTACGATCCGTATGCGCGTAAACATGCGAAGCCGGGCGAACAGTTTGCATTCTACGGCCCCGCACTCAAGAAGATCAAGCGCGGTAATCTCAAAAAGATCGATCCGAGCCTCGGAAAGATAGCTCTGCCGAACAAGGCGAAGATCTTCTTCAGACCATATATGGATCCGACGGAGATTCCCGACAACGAATATGATACATGGCTCTGTACGGGTCGCGTTATAGAGCACTGGCACAGCGGTACCATGACGATGCGCGTTCCGGAGCTCTACAGAGCGATGCCCGAAGCGCTCTGCTACATGAACCCCAAAGACGCGAAAGCGAAGGGGCTCAAAGACGGTGATCTGGTATGGATAGAGAGCCGCCGCGGAAAAGTGAAGGCCCATATCGATACAAGGGGCAGAAACAGGCCTCCGAGAGGACTCGTTTTCGTTCCGTGGTTCGATGAGCGCGTATTCATCAACAAAGTCTGTCTCGACCACACCTGTCCTATGTCGAAGCAGACAGACTACAAAAAGTGTGCGGTCAAGATCTACAAAGCGTAGAGAGTCCGTTGAAAAAATTAAATAGTAAAGGTGGATTGAGTCTTTGAACACTCAAAATCCGAAGAGAGACACCAAGCCCAAAATCACCGAGAGACGGCGCTTCCTGACCATAATGGCTCAGAGCGTCGGACTATCCGCGCTCGGAGGCCTGATATGGACCGGGTATGTGGAAGAGGCGAAAGCCTCGCCGCTGACGCTGCGCCCGCCCGGTGCGGTGCCGGAGGGAGATTTTCTGCGCATGTGCATCAAGTGCGGTCAGTGCGCGGAGGCGTGCCCATACGACACGCTTCTCATAGCCAAGCCCGGCGACGGTCGCCCGATGGGAACTCCCTATTTCATTCCGAGGGAGATTCCATGCTATATGTGCACCGACATTCCGTGCGTGCCTGTCTGCCCGACGGATGCACTGGATCAAAAATCGGTATCAAGCGTCGTAGACGGCCAGGAGGTTCTCGATATCAACAAGGCGAGAATGGGGTTGGCGATTATCGATACCGAA
Organism: Campylobacterales bacterium; assembly: GCA_027072755.1. Taxonomy (GTDB): domain Bacteria; phylum Campylobacterota; class Campylobacteria; order Campylobacterales; family Hydrogenimonadaceae; genus Hydrogenimonas. Next base: position 1,882 of record JALSXE010000080.1, read on the forward strand.
TCGTGCATCGCATACTGGGGAATCCAGTGCGATGCGTGCTATCGTGCCTGCCCTATTCTGGGCGACGCGATTTCGATCGAATTTATTCGCAACGAGCGTACCGGCAAACACGCCAAGCTCGTTCCGGTTGTCCATGCGGACCACTGTACCGGGTGCGGTCTCTGTGAGCACGCGTGTGTTACCGAGAAGGCGGCCATCTTCGTCCTGCCCAGAGATATAGCGATGGGCAAGCCCGGTGACTACTACGTAAAAGGGTGGAATAAAAAGGATCAGGAGCGCATCAAAGAGCGCGACATAAACAGGCTGCAGACAAAGACGAAACGGAGTGAAAAGAGGCCTCAGGAGTACCTGAATATGGATGAGGGGCTGTTCGATGAGTAGAATATATAAAGTGCGGTATCTACTGCTGCGACGTTTCACTCAAATCGGACTCCTTTTCCTATATTTTTCGGCCAATGCGTACGGCTGGAAGATCCTGACAGGTACACTGAGCTCTTCGACGCTCTTTCAGACCGTACCGCTTGCGGATCCGTTCGCGATACTGCAGATGCTCTCGGCCGGTGCCGTGATGGGTGCGGACGTCTTCATAGGCGCGGCTATAGTCGTGCTCTTTTACGGCATAGTCGGAGGAAGGGCGTTCTGCAGCTGGGTCTGCCCCGTCAACATGGTGACCGACCTTGCGAACTGGCTTAGACGCAGACTCCTGCTAGACAAAGCGGAGAGAAAAGTGTGGGTGAGCCGCAACGCAAGATACTGGGTGCTGGTTCTCTCCTTGATCGTATCTGCGATCACCGGACTGGCGGCATTCGAGCTGGTCAGCCCCATCACTATCTTCAACCGGGGAGTTATCTTCGGAATGGGGATGACCGGCGGCGTACTCCTTGCGATCTTTCTGTTCGACCTGTTTGGAGTTAAAAACGGCTGGTGCGGGCATATCTGTCCGCTTGGGGGTCTATATTCGCTGATAGGCCGTTTCAGCCTGATAAGAGTGCGCCACAACGAACCGAACTGTACTCTATGCATGAAGTGCAAAGAGGTCTGTCCGGAGAGCGAAGTACTCTTCATGATCGGAAAAAAGAGTACGACGGTCAATATGGGTGAATGTGTCAACTGCGCACGCTGTATCGAAGTGTGCGACGATGACGCACTCGGGTTTAGTATAAGAGATTTTGCAACAAGTAAAGCCAAAGGAGAAAACCGATGAAAAAGATGATTCTAATGGCACTTTCGACCGCATTGGTACTGGGCATGAGCGCCTGTGCCAACAAAACAGCGGAGAGTGCCGTACAGATGGATGAACAGGAGCTCAATGCCAAAAACGCTCCGATAGTGACGGAGGAGGAGCTTGGACTGCGTAGAGAGAACCTCTATACGGAGCAGACGACCGCTCCGGTAAGAGCGGAATATACATCAGCCGCTCCGGGAACCGCAAAACGCTTCGAGCGATCGTACGAGAACGCGCCTCCGCTTATTCCGCACAGCGTAGACGGGCTGCTTCCGATCAAAAAAGGCAACAACGCCTGCCTGGGATGTCATATGCCCGATGTCGCCAAAAGTGTAGGCGCCACACCGATTCCGAAAACGCACTTCATGGACTTCAGAACACAGAAGATGCTTGACCACCTGGCCGAGCAGCGCTTCAACTGCTCTCAGTGCCATGTTCCGCAGGCAAACGTTCCTACGCTTGTGAAAAATACGTTCGAGCCCGATTTCAGGAAACCGGACGAGAAGAAAAAGTCGAATCTTATCGACGTTCTGAACGAAGGTGTCAAGTAACATGGTCGACGAAGGGAGAAGAGGCGTTTTCGCCTCTCTCTCCTCGGCACTCAAAGGCCGGAAGAGAGAGTCAAGGCCCTCTGTCATAAGACCGCCTTACAACAAAGATCCCGATCTTTTTCATAGACTCTGTCCGGAATGTATGGACAAGCCGTGTGTCGGAGTGTGTGAAGAGGAGATAATAGAGATCGATGAAGAGGGCACTCCCAGGCTATCTTTTTCCAAAAGGGGATGCACATTCTGTGATGCCTGCCTCGATGCGTGTGAAGCCGGAGTTTTAAGCGATAAAACGTTAAACTCCGTAAATGCCGTAGTGGAGATAGACGTTTTGAAATGTATGGCATGGCATCAGAGCATCTGCAGCAGTTGCAAAGATCCGTGTCTGGAGGATGCGATCACTTTTTTGGGCCTCTTCAGGCCCGAGATCTTATCCGACAGATGCACGGGGTGCGGATGGTGCGTTCATGTCTGCCCCTCCGATGCCATAAACGTCTTGCAGAGCTGAAAGGATAGGAATGAAGGGTTTGTTTCTGTTGTTCGCCGCTTTCGCAACCCTCTTTGCGGGGCCTGTAGTCGTAAAACCGCACGCCTATATCGAAACGGAGGGGAACGTCATCGAAATAGCGGTCAAGGGCTCCAGACTCTACGCGGCCACCGATGCCGGAATGATGGAGGTCTACGACTGGAATAGCCGAAAGATGCTCTACAAAGTGGAGTTCGGTAAAATCCACGACTTCATGGGAGACGAGATAAACCCGAAGGTTTTCGGAGTAGATGTGGACAGTAGCGGCAGGAGGGTACTCATTCTGGTTCAGGACGAGAATGGTGAGAGGACTCTCTACATCCGCCAAAACGGCAAAATGGAGCGGCTGCTTGACAAAAAGGCCCATATATCGATGATGGAGGTCAGATTCGTCGATGACGATCACCTACTCATTGCCACGATGAGCGACGAGCTGATCCTATTTGAAATATCTACTAAAAAGGAGCTCTACAGGAACAAGCTGAGCCTCTCGGTATTTTCCGACTTTCAGCTCAACGAAGACCATACGAGGGTCGCGAGCAGCTGCGAATCCGGAATAGTATACATAGTGGATGTAAAGAGCGGAAAGCTTATAAAGAGACTCGAGGGCGGCAACAAAGACGAGGTTTTCAAAGTCGATTACAAAAATAGAACCGTGCTCGCGTGCGGCAAAGATAAAAAAGCTGTGCTCTACAGCGTCCCCTCAGGCAGTATGACGGTTTACGAGACCGACTTTCTCGTCTATGCAGGGGCGCTAAACAAAGATGCCTCTTTGAGCGCTTTCAGTCTGAACGAACAGAACGACATCGGAGTTTTCGACAACTCCACTAAAGAGATGAAGTACAAACTGGTAGGACAGGGTTCCACCCTCAACACCGTCATATTCATAAACGACAACGAGCTCATAAGCTCGAGTGACAACAACAAAATCTTAATCTGGAGGATTCCATGAATATATCGAGTATCGTAGTACAGGTTAGAAGCGAGTATGTGGACGAAGTGGTAGAAAAGCTAAAAGAGGCCGATTTCTGCGACTACCACTTTCACGACAAATCTATCGGAAAGATCATAGTTACGGTAGAGGGAGAAGATGTGGGAGAGGAGATAAGAAAGGTCAAGATGATCCAGGAGGTTCCTCACGTTATTGCGGCGGACATGATGATGGCCTACAG
>JALSXE010000081.1:0-1274 GCA_027072755.1 Campylobacterales bacterium
GCGCGGTATAGTAGTCGTTGCAGTGTGCGGCCCTTATACCGTCTATCTTGTTGGCCGCTATGCTCATTCCTATGCCCGTACCGCAGATAAGTATGCCGAAGGAGCCTTCGTCCGAGACCACGGCACGCGAGACCTTTTCGGCATAGTCGGGGTAGTCGACCCTCTCTGCGTTTTCGGGGCCCATATCTATGACATCGTGGCCTCTTGATTTCAGCATCTCTATAACCAGCCCCTTGACGGCAAATCCCGCGTGGTCGCTTCCGACGTAGAATTTCATCCAAATCCCCTCTAAAAAAATTTCACTCCGTTTTTAGTTTGCGGGAGCGCGGCTCCCGTCTCTGCCTTCGGTGCGCTGCGGACCGCGGAAGAGAGAGTTCTCTTTGTAATCGGCTATATTATACTAGAAAAACCCTGTAACTAAAGCTTCCGAAAAGATGCAGCCGCTTCCTTTGCCGTTTATCGCAGCAGCAGATCTATGAGCCACGCTGCAGGCATGAAAAACCATCGGCTTAGCGGTGTAGCTATGACGATTATGAGCAGAATCATTCCTACAGGTTCGATCTTGTTGAGCAGATCGACCACCGGCTGCCACCTAAACTGCATCGACAAATATCGAAGGGCATTCGCACCGTCGAGCGGTGGGAAAGGCCAGAGGTTGAAGACACCCAGCACAACGTTGTAGATGACCGTATACATCACGAAATATGCCGCAAACGCGCCGATGATCGACTGCGGCTGCTCTACAAAACCGAATAGCACAGACGCCGCCGCAGCCAGCGCGAAGTTGTACGTCACGCCGGCAAGCGCCACCGCTACCGCTGCCATATAGCCGCCGTTGTAGATGACCGTGCGTATGTTGACCGGAACCGGCTTGGCCCAGCCGAAGAGAAAGGGTGCACCGCTTATGTAGAGTAGGAGCGGCACTACTACAGTACCCACAGGATCGACGTGTACGATCGGGTTGATACTCAGACGCCCGGCATCTTTTGCGGTGGTGTCGCCGAACCTGTAGGCTACGTAACCGTGCATAATCTCGTGGCCGATGATCGCTACCGTCAGCGAGAGAACTATCGCCGCTATCTTGACGACGTCTACATCACTCCACATAGCGGGGTTGCTCTCTCTCAAGAGTCTCTACGTTTCGTCCTATGCGGTCCCACCTGATCAGGTAGTTTTCGTCCCAGCTGAAATAGATGAACCACGGTTTGCCGACGATCAGACGGTACGGGACGGTCCCCCAGAAGCGGCTGTCGTTGGAGTGGTCTCGGTTGTCG
>JALSXE010000082.1:0-5343 GCA_027072755.1 Campylobacterales bacterium
TTCCTCTTTCCAGAAAGAGGGCGATGCGCTGCTGCTCATAGGTGAAACGAAAAGAGAGTTCGGCGGCAGCATCTACCTAAAGGAGCTCTTCAAAGTCACAGGCGGCAGACTGCCCGAAATAGACTACGACAAAGAGCTTGCACTCTGGGATCTCGTAATAGAAGCGAACAAAAAAGGGCTTCTGAAAGCCGCAAAAGACCTGAATGTAGGCGGCCTCGCCGTAGCCGCCGCCAAAATGGCCGCAGTGGGCAACATGGGAGCCGACATAAAAGCCGACCTTGGCGAAGATATAAACATATTCAGCGAAAGCTTCTCGAGAGCGCTCCTGGAAGTGGAGCCGCAAAACGTGCAAGCCGTCGCCGAAATGGCCGAAGAGCGCGGCCTAAAGTGCCAAAACGTCGGAACCACAGGCGGCAAAGTGCTTCGCGTAAACAACATAGCCATGGAGATGGAACACCTCAAAGATATCTACTTCAATACATTCCAGCGAATCATCGAGCAGGATATATAGGCGGAGGCTTCGAGCCTCCGTGTTGGAAGTTATTGTTATCCTGGCCCCAGGACCCGATAAAATGAACGCCTATAACGAAAGATACAATCGTACCCCACAAGAACAGTTCGTAGATTATCACGCTGATCTGCTTTTTACTGACATCGATCTATATAACGAATATATGGCAAATCGGCTCATTGACTACAATACAAAAATCCCACATCATAGCCTTAAGTATGAAAAGTCATATACAATATCTGATTGAAAACTATCCCGAGTGCCATATGTTATGGACCAATACACACGTTAGAATTATTTTATAAATGATGCCATCCGTTTATGCGTAGTCTATTTCAATATTTTTTTATAATATTTACTGTTATACCTTCTTTGCTTTACAGTATGGATGTTGATCAAAATACTTCGTCCGTGTCTATTTTAAAACAATGTGAGGTGTTTCTTGACTCCTATCCGCCACTTTCTAAAAAAGAGATAGAGAAACAGCAGTTCCATCCAATAGATACAGATGTTATCAACATTGGGATCTCTCCAAACTCCACACTTTGGGTGCGTTGCCGCTTTACAAACACAACCTCCAAACCTTTAACCAAGATTTTAGAAAATGAAAACAGTGAAATAGAGCAGCTCACTATATATGATGGAAATAAAACGATTTTATATGGGCAGTTTTATAAACAACCATCAGCATTCTTTACAAATCCAAACTATACTTTTACGCTGCAACCGAATGAGAGCAAAACACTTTTACTAAGCGCACACTCTGAGATATCCAACTTCATTATCAAACTTGCTTTATGGAACACTGAAGATTTTATCCATTATGCTTATAAAAATCTTATTATTATATTTATATTTTTTGCAGTTATCACTACACTACTTCTATACAACCTCATACTCTATTTTTTCACTCGATTGAGAGTCTACCTTTACTATGTACTATATCTCATTGGCGTTTTGTTTTTTGAGTCTTTCAACCTTGGAATTGCACAACTTTACTTTTTCAATGACACTCTTAATATTTTCATCACAAAAGGAACAATGATCTATATAGTTTTGCTGGTGATGCCTATGATCCTTTTTACAATGGAGTTTTTAAATACGAAACGATTTGCCAAAATCCATTTTTGGTTAAAGTTTTATCTCTATCTTTTACCAATCATTGCACTTTTAAGTTACGACAATATACTCTTTGATCTCAATATAATGGTTATCTTCTTGCCACTTTCTATATTGATGATAAGTGCCGGTGTTTACGCTTATCTCAAAGGAACGACTGAAGCTATTGTTTATCTGCTAGGGTGGAGTTTTATCATCATATCCCTTACCTTGTCTGTGTTGCAGTCACTTGGTATTATTAACCTCTTTGAACATTTTAGATATATCAATGAAGTTGCTTTTGCTTTGGAAGCTTTCATATTTTCCATAGCTTTAGCATACCGTATCAAAAACCTCAACAAACAAAAAGAGATGCTCAACGAAAAACTGCTCGCCATACAAAAAAGCGAGCAACTCAGACTTCAAAATCTCGTTGAACAACAAACACGCAAACTTCAAGCATCTCTTGAGGAAAAAGAGATCCTATTTAAAGAGTTGCAACATAGAGTCAAGAATAATCTTTCAATGGTGATCTCACTATTGGAGCTACAGATACATAATACTGTCTTGCAAGATACAAAGAAAGAGCTTACCACCACTTGCAATCGTATTAACTCTTTCGCAAAACTTTACGAACTTCTTTATCTAAATGAAAGGACTATTCATCTTCCGACACGCCAGTATTTTGAAGAGATTGTTAAAACTATTGAAATTAATTTCAATAAACATGTCAATGTTATCTATGATATTCAAGTCAACATCTCATTACAAGATTCAGTCTACTGTGGACTTATACTCAATGAGCTTGTTACCAACTCCTTTAAGTATGCGTTTCAAAAAACCGGTTGTATTAAAATAAGTGTTTATAAAAAGAAGGATACAATGTATATGAGTGTTTATGACAATGGAAAAGGGTATACGAAACAACCCAAAAGTTCCTCTTTGGGGCTAACCATTGTCGAGACACTTAGTAAAAAACAGCTTCGTGCAAACTTAAATATTGAAAATACAAATGGGACTCGCGTGACACTCTCTTGGAAGGAAAAACTATAGTGACCCCTCACTTCGACTGCACAATGTATTATGTATTGGTCTATAATATATGGCACTCGGGATAGTGACCTGCTCCCCGAATTTCAGGCCAGAACCAAAGTTAGTCTATAATATCCCTACTAACGGAGGATTAGACCATGAAAAAGCGATTTACGGAGGAACAGATCGTTGCGATTTTGCAAGAGGCGCAACGTGCCCAGACCCAAAAATAGGTGATACGCAGAAAAATAAAGAAAATAAAGGGGTCAGGTGATAATAATAACATAAGCCGATCTATGTTAAACTCCCAAACAGTCAGATAACAAAACAAAAGGGTACAGATGCCAAGAAAACCCCGCATAGATATTCCCGGTTATTACCATATAGTCAACAGGGGAGTTGAACAAAGAGTCGTCTTTGAAGAGGAGGGCGATTACAAATATTTCATAAAGACTCTTTGTGAGTTCAAAGAGCATTTCGGTGTGACTCTGCATAACTACTGTCTTATGAGTAACCACTACCACCTGCTTATAGAGACAAGCAAGCCGAATCTCTCGAAATTCATGCGCCGTCTCAACTCTGCATATGCGATCTACTTCAATAAAAGATATAAACGCTCCGGCCACCTTTGGCAGGGGAGATTTAAATCCTGGTATGTTACGGATACGGGATATCTTTATACCCTGATGCGCTATATAGAGCAAAATCCCGTAAGCGCGAAGATTGTCAAAAGAATGGAAGATTATCCGTACTGTTCGTATAGATATTTCATAGATCAAAAAAACCTGCCTGAATGTCTGAAGGATGCGTGGATCGTTCAAAACCATAAAGACGATATCGAATCTATAAGAGCGGTTATGGAACATCCGGCGGACAAAGATGACCTGCTGGAGCTGAAAAAGGCTTCTAGCCTGGCCGAAGCGCCGATGGCTGATGGCGAGAATGACCTAAAAAAGCTGGAGCAGATGCTTTTAAAAGCGAAAGATAAAAAGGAGCGCAACGAGGTGATTATGCAAGCATACGAAAAGGGGTTGTCCCAGCATAGGATTGCACAGATATTGAAGATATCTCAGCCGGCGGTTAGCGGTATAATAAAAAGAGGTAAGAAGTAGTTATTGTTATCACCTGACCCCAAAAAATAAAAAAGGAGCGCAACGAGATCATTATGCAAGTATATGAAAAGGGGTTGTCCCAGCATAGGATTGCGCAGATATTGAAGATATCTCAGCCGGCGGTTAGCGGTATAATAAAAAGAGGTAAGAAGTAGTTATTGTTATCACCTGACCCCTAAAAAATATGATCCTGGCCGTTGATGTATACTACAAAGAAAGCAGCGCCATAGTGGGCGGTGTGAGCTTTTCGGAGTGCTCTTCACAAAAAGAGGATGCAGTGTATAAGAGCCGTGTTGAGCGGGTAGAAGAGTATGTTCCGGGTGAGTTTTTTAAAAGAGAGCTGCCGCCTATTTTGCACCTGCTGGAGGAGCATGCTCTTTCGCCCGAGATAATTTTGATAGACGGTTTCGTATATCTCGACGGTTTTGGCAGGCCGGGTTTGGGTAAATATCTGTTCGATGCTCTTGGGGGCGAAACCGCGGTGATAGGGGTGGCAAAAAGCAGATTTGCAACGACTCCGGATGAGGCGACGGTATATCGGGGGCAGAGCAGATCTGCATTGTTTGTAACGAGTGCAGGGATCTCTCTGTCTGATGTAAAAGCGTTCGTTATGTCGATGCATGGAAGTTTCCGCATACCTTACATGCTTAAGAGGGCAGACCGTGTTTCAAAAGAGATAGGAACACTCAACACCCTCTAACCTCCGCATAAAGACCGAAACGGTATAATCGCGAAAATCTTTTTGACAGGAACGTTTATGCGTGCATTGATCAGTGTTAGTGACAAGAGGGGTGTGGCGGAGTTCGCCAAAGGGCTCGAGAAGCTCGGATTCGAGATTGTCAGCACCGGCGGTACCTACAGAATCTTGAAAGAGAACGGCATAAAGGCCATAGAGATAGACGAGGTGACGAAGTTTCCGGAGTGTTTCGAGGGGCGCGTGAAGACTCTGAACCCCTATATTCACGGCGGAATCTTGCACAGAAGGGACAAGCAGAGCCATCTGGATCAGGCCAAAGAGCTCGGCGTGGAGGCCATAGACCTCGTGTGTGTGAACCTCTACCCGTTCAAGGCTACGATAGAGAGGACCGACGATTTCGAGGAGATCATAGAGAATATAGACATCGGCGGGCCCGCGATGGTGCGCAGTGCGGCTAAGAACTTCGAGAGTGTCATCATCGTTACCGATCCGGGCGATTATGCGCCGGTTCTTGAAGCGCTTGAGAGCGGAAACAACAGCGTCGAGATGCGCCGAAATCTGATGATAAAGGCTTTCGAGCATACGGCGGCTTACGACAGTATGATCGCCAACTACATGAACCGCCGCTTCAACGAAGGGTTCGGGCAGAAGCAGTTCGTGGTCGGTACCAAAGTGTTCAACACCCGCTACGGAGAGAACCCGCACCAAAAAGGCGCACTCTACGAGTTCGACGACTTCTACTCCAAAAACTTCAAAACCCTAAAAGGCGAGGCGAGTTTCAACAACCTAACGGACATCAGCGGGGCGGTTAAGATAGCCGCTGCGTTCGGGGATGAAAACGCCGTCTGCATCGTCAAGCACGGAAACCCGTGCGGATTCGCGATTCGCGATAC
>JALSXE010000083.1:0-1266 GCA_027072755.1 Campylobacterales bacterium
TATTCGTTCTTCTGGAAAGGCGTTTGATAAACACTTTGATGCAAATCATATTTACAGAATTTCTCAGCGAGTAAATCGTATTATTAAAATTTTAAGGCGTTTTGCAAAAAAAGATAATAATGCGGTGTTTGTGGTCATTGATGCAATAAGAAATCCATTTGAGGCTCTATTTTTCAGAGAAAGATACTCTGCTTTCTATATGATATCTATTAATGTGGATAATAAAGATAGAATTAATAGGCTAAAAGCTAAGTATAATTTGAATGATACTGAGGTTGAAGAAATAGATAAGGAATGGAATAAAAAATTGCAAGATGAAGAGATATTCTTCGCTCAAGATATCCAAAAATGTGTACAATTATCTGATATTCATATAAACAATCCACACGTAAGTATGGATGATTTATCAACTATGAAAAGACAGTTAATTTGGTATGTCTCCCTGGTTATGCAACCTGGTCTAGTCACACCGACATCTGAGGAACGGTGTATGCAAATCGCATATTCAGCGAAATTAAACTCTGGTTGTATTTCACGGCAGGTTGGCGCAGCCATTACTGATGAGAATTTTTCCGTTAAAGCAGTAGGTTGGAATAATTCCGCAGAGGGGCAACCTCCTTGTTTGTTGCGAAATGCTTATGATCTCTTAAATAACGAAGACCAAGATGCATACAGCAATTATGAAAAAAATAGCAAGGAGTTTAGGGATAAGATAAAAGACATATACTCTCAGCATGAACATAAAGATGAATTCAAAGGCAAGAATATTTCTTTCTGTTTTAAGGACATAAAAAACTCAATTGATGGAGAGAAGAATCAGGTGCATACCCGTTCCTTGCATGCAGAGGAAAACGCCTTTTTACAAATTGTTAAATATGGAGGTGCTGGAATCAAAGGGGGGTATTTATTCACAACTGCCAGCCCTTGTGAATTATGCTCCAAGAAGGCATATCAACTTGGAATTAAGAAGATTTTTTATATTGACCCATATCCAGGTATTGCAGAAAGTCATATTTTGCAAAGTGGTGCTAACCAGCCTGAACTCATTTTATTTCATGGTGCAATCGGGAGAGCCTATAATCAGTTATTTGAACCAATTTTACCGTATAAGGATGAACTGAAGTTGATGATGGTATAGTACCCAACAATAGGGTGCACTTGACCGCTATTCCGCTGCGGCCTTCGGCCTTGCTCCATAGCGGCAAGTGACCCTGGACGTTAGCTTATATGAGAGGGATATCTCTATGAAATGGTGGGAAAAAACGG
>JALSXE010000084.1:0-5303 GCA_027072755.1 Campylobacterales bacterium
TCCGCCCGCGGTCTCAGCATGGCGGTAGCCGTGGGTATCTTCAACCTCGAAACGCCAGTCGCAGATTGTAGAGGCGATACGGCGAATCTCTTTCGGGGTCAGGCTCCCCGCCGCTCTTTTCGGATCGATCTTCAGATATTCAAGAAGAGCTAAAACCGCCCTTTTCGGCAAGATGCCGTGAAGCGTCAAAAAGAGAGAGTTATCCGGGAGATTTTTTGATATCTTTTCGAGCTGCGAAACGAGAGCCTGGCGGGAAAAGCCCGGCAGGATATTCAGACCCGCGACCACCCTTCTGCCCTCTTTGAGCGCAATGGAAGCCGTCGTCGAGATATCGAGCACCCCGAAACCGGAGATGCCGTAGCGGGTAAAGAGAAGATCGCCCTCTATCTCCTCTTTTTGTTTTGAATCGACATAGAGCGTGATCTTCGCTTCGCACTTTAGACCGCTCATCCGCTCATGTAGCGAGCCTTTCAGGCGAAGGCCCACAAGCGTCGGGTAGGGCTCCACTATCCGATGGCCGAAAGATTCGGCTATCTTCAGCCCTCCTCTGCCCCCTCCAAGCTGCGGTGCGGCCGGAGAACCCGCCGCTACAAGGAGCCTGTCGTAACTCTTTGTCGACCCGTTGCTTTTCAGCAAAAAGTTCTTACCGCTCTTTTTGACCTCTTCGACCCTGTGGCCGCACAGAAGGCGTACTCCTCGTCTTTCGAGCTCATTGCGGAATATTTCGTGAACCGATTTCGCTTCGTTGCTGAGCGGATAGACCCGCCCGTCGTCTCTTATATTCAGCAGCAGCCCAATGGATGCGCAGAAGCGTTCGAATCTTCTGAAGTCGAACTCCCTCAGTGCACGTTTTACAAAAGAGGGGTATTCTCCGTAGTAGTCGGATGAAGATAGAGAGCTGTTGGAGATGTTGCAGCGCCCGTTTCCGGAGGCCAGAATCTTCTTACCCGGCTCACCGTTCTGTTCGTAGATATCTATCTCTACACCTTCACGGCAGCAAAGCGCCGCCATCAATCCGGAGGCGCCGCCGCCGATTATCGCGATACGCATCAGATGAACTTGAGTATCTCTTCTTCTATATTCTCTTTATCTATCACACACTTGTGGATTACAGGTTTCTCAAAGAGTTCGGCGATCATCTTGGGAACGCTCACTCCGTAATTGGAAGATATCCACTCCAGCGCCTCTTTGTCGTGCTCCACCCTGTGGCCGAGAGCTTCGCAGACCGTAGGGCTGAATTTCGTCCACTCGGCCGTTGAGTAGATGATGCTTTTGAGACTCTTTTTGCGCAGCTTCTCGTAAGCTTTGAAGCAGGTAGCGGTATGGGGGTCCATGATGTACCCCTTTTTGGCATATTCGGCGATCACCTTTTTGCCCTCTTCGTCGCTGCTGAACTCCGCATCGAAATCCTCTCTGAGTATCTCGAGCTCTTCGGGAGTCAGCACATACCTCCCCTTTTCGTTCAGATCCTCCATCAGGCTCTTGGTGCGTTCGGCTCCGAATTTGTCGAAAAGGACCCTCTCCACGTTCGAGGACTTCAAAATATCCATAGCCGGGGAGGTCGTCTGTACAAGCGTCTTGGAGGTGAGGTCGTACTCCCCTTTCGTGATCAGCTCGGTAAGGATATTGTTGATATTAGATGATATCAATATCTTTTCGACCGGCAGTCCCATCTTTTTCGCGTAGTAGCCGCCGAGAGCGTTCCCGAAATTTCCGCTCGGAACCACCAGATATACGCTCTCGCCCAGAGATATCTCACCGCGCTCCACAAGCTTGAGATAGCTGTAGACATGGTAGATTATCTGAAATATTATGCGCCCGAAGTTTACGGAGTTGGCAGCCGAGAGTTCCGTATGGCTCTCCTTGAGCCTCCTCTTGAAACTCTCACTCGCAAGCAGGCTCTTCAGGGCCGTCTGTGCATCGTCGAAGTTTCCGCGTATGCCTATCACCTTCTCGTTGGCGGCATCTTCGGTTACCATCTGAAGTCTCTGGACATCGCTGGTTCCGCCCTCCGGGTATAGGCAGGCCACCTTCACATTGGCGGCGTTTTTGAACGTCTCGAGTGTAGCCGGCCCGGTATCTCCGCTCGTCGCCGCCATTATCAGGTAGTGTTCACCCCGCTTTTCGGCAAGCCTGGAGAGGATGTATCCAAACGGCTGAAGAGCCATATCTTTGAAAGCGCGTGTAGGGCCGTGCCAGAGTTCACTTACAAAGGCATCATCTTCGACCTTCGTAAGCGGTACCGGATCGGAAGGGTCGTCGAAGAGGTCGTACCGCTTTAGGGCCGCATCGAGATCCTCTCTCTCGATATCTACGTCGAACTTTTCGAAAAGTGCGCCACAAAGCTCTTTATAGCGGCTTTTTGTATGTCTTTTAAAAAAATCGAAGTCGAGCTCGGGAAGAGTCTTTGGCACATAGAGGCCGCCAAAACTCGCGCTCGGACTCAAAATGGCCTGAGAGAATGTCACACTCTGCGGCTTGACTCCGTCGTTGCCGCGTGTTTCGATAAATGTCATTGAAATTCCTGTTTTTTAAGCGCGATTATATCCAAAAGGAGCTATTTCACGACTGAATCTATCCACTCTAAGTACTCCCTGTCGCCTTCGTCCACCTTCAAAACCAGAATCTCCGGCACCTTGTAGCTGTGCATCTTCTTTATCCGTTTCTTAAGCTTCGGCAGCGCCTTTTTGGTGCTCTTTATAACAAGCAGCGTCTCCATGTCGCGCTCGACGTTTCCCTCCCACCTGTAGATCGAAAGGAGCTTCGGGACTATGTTTACACAGGCAGCCAGCCCCTTTTGCACAACCTTTTGGGCGATCCGCTCCGCTTCCGCGGTGTTTGGCGCCGTTACCAAAACTACTCTGTATCTGCTCACGATCTACTCCTTTATCTTCCGCTGCCGTTATACCGACACCTAATGGACTATCTGCGTACCTATACCTTCGCTCGTGAAGATCTCCAGAAGTATCGAGTGCTCTATACGCCCGTCGATGATATGCGCCTTTTGGACCCCGCCGTTTATCGCTTCGAGGCAGGCATCGACCTTCGGTACCATACCGCCGCTTATAACTCCTTCGTTTTTGAGCAGGCTGATCTTTTCGGTACCGAGCGTACCTATCAGTTTGCCGTCCGCATCCAAAACACCCGGCGTATCGGTCAGAAATACCACTTTACTGGCTTTGAGCGCGACCGCAATCTTGCTTGCGGCAAGGTCGGCGTTTATGTTGAAACCGGGCTCACCCGGGTCTTTGCTGGCGGCAATCGGCGCGATTACCGGTATGAAATCCTCATTCATCAGGTTCTGCACAACTTCCGGATGGATATCTTCTATGACACCCGTATATCCCCACTTGCTGCGATCTTTGGCTCGCGCCTGAATGAAGTGGGCATCTTTGCCGCTGATGCCTATCGCTTTGGAGCCGTGGTCGTTGAGAGACGAGACTATCTCTTTGTTCACCTCTCCGCTGAGCACCATTTCGACGATTCTCATCGCCTCTTTCGTAGTGACCCGCTGCCCCTCCACAAACTCAGTATCGATTCCCAGGTCGCTTAGAAGCTGTGTAATCTTCGGCCCTCCGCCGTGTACGACCACCGGACGTATGCCGACAAGGTGCATTAGCACTATATCGAGAGCGAACTTATCTTTGAGATCGGGCGACTTCTGCGCCGCACCGCCGAATTTTATGACTATGGTCTGACCGGCGAACTTTTTTATAAACGGCAGAGTATCGAGAAGTGTCTGTACTACCTGCATCTTCTTTTGCATCAAAATCTCCATAAAAAAATAACCCTCCGAAAGGTCGAGCGTCTATAAAATCTGTTGAAAAAGAGTATATCAGTTCAGAGGTAAAATTAAAAGAAACTGGGTACAGAACGAATATTTTCACCTCTTTTTTCAATCATGCGTCGGAAATCACGGTGCCGTTTTTCATCTTTACGACTCTATCTCCAATATCTGCCGCCTCCTCTTTGCTGTGAGTGACGTAAATCAGGGTAAACCCCAGCCTTTCGTGCAGATCCAGTATTACGCGGCGCACCCTGCTGTTCAGCTCTTCATCAAGGCTCGACAGAGGCTCATCCATAAGCAGAACTTTGGGCTCTAGCACCAAAGACCTCGCCAAAGCTACGCGCTGCCGCTCTCCTCCGGAGAGCCGGTCGGGCATTTTATCTTCGAAGCCGCTCAGTTCAACCTCTCTTAAAATCTCTTCGACCCTCTGTTTCGCTATCTTTTTGGAGACCCCTTTCGCTCTAAGTCCGAACTCTATGTTTTCCCTTACACTCATATGCGGCCAGAGAGCGAGATCTTGAAAGACCATGCCTACATCCCTATGTTCAGGCTGTACGACTATCTCTTTCGGACGCGATACGACTCTGCCGTCTATCACGACTTTTCCGCAGTCGGGGGCTATAAAGCCGGCAACGATACGCAGAAGCGTACTTTTTCCGCAGCCCGAAGGTCCGAATATCACGACCCTCTCACCTTTTGTGACACTGAGCACAACGTCATGAAGCACCCGCCTGCCGTCATAGATCTTGCATAGATTTTCGAGCCGCACTATTTCGTTCATATCCCGCCCCTTTTTACGCCAAAACCGAGTATGACCGCCGGAACCAGACTCATAGCGGCCATAATGAGACATAGCGCCGCTATAAGCTCGGGAGTACCGTTTGCCATCATCGTAAATATACGCACACTGAGCGTATCTTCTCCCGGCGGATAGAGAAGCATGGCCACGGAGGTATCGCGAACAATGAAGATATATGCCACGAGCCAGGCCGCCGCCAGGCCGCGCGCCGCAAGCGGTGCCACTATGTATACCATCCTACTGAACCACCCTGCACCGGCCACCTGCGCGGCCTCCTCCATCGAATCGGGTATCAGAGCCAGCTGTGCGGCTGTTATACGCGAAGGCAGAACGAGGTACTTGGCCAAAAAACCCATAATGACTATAAGCGGAGTAGTATATACAAAAGCGCTCCACGGTCTGTTCCAAAGAGATATGAGCCCGATCGCCACAACCGTCGAAGGGAGAGCGAAGAGAAAAAGCGTAGAGGCATCCAGAAACCTCCACCATCCTATGGACCTCGTATGGACCGCATAGCCGGTTAAAAACCCGAAAATCGTCAGAAGCGTCGCTCCGGTCAGTGCATAGATAAGGGTTCTGCCGATACTCCCGCCCGCTTGCTCAAACGCTTCGAAATATATATCCGTACCTGCAGACTGCCAAACAAGCGCCGCAAAAGGAGTCAAGACCGTAACCGTAACGATGAGTGCGATCAAAACGGGCATCACAGGCTTAAAG
>JALSXE010000085.1:0-1259 GCA_027072755.1 Campylobacterales bacterium
CCCTACAAGCTCGCCCATAAAAGCGCTGTGGAAAAAACCGTTGTTGACGTGCGCGGGCTTGGAGTGGGAAGTGACGAGGTCGTTATCATGGCGGGCCCTTGTTCTATTGAAAACGAAGAACAAATCATGGCAATTGCGCGCGAAGTAAAGGAAGCGGGCGCCACTGTCCTTCGCGGCGGCGCATATAAGCCGCGAACCGGCCCGTATGACTTCCAAGGATTGGGAAAAGAAGGGCTCAAGCTCCTGAAAGCCGCGGGAGAGGAAACCGGCCTGCGCACCATCACCGAGGTTATGGACCCCCGCCATGTTGAGCTTATTATGGAATACGCGGACATCTTCCAAATTGGAGCGCGAAACATGCAAAACTACACCCTCTTAAAAGAGGCAGGCAGGGCCAAAAAGCCAGTCTTGCTAAAAAGGGGCATGTGGGCCACTGTCGAAGAGTTCCTCATGGCGGCTGAATATATAATGAGTGAGGGGAATCAACAGGTGTTACTATGTGAGAGGGGTATAAGGACCTTTACAAAACACTCCAGAAACACCCTGGATCTTAATGCCATCCCGTTTCTAAGGCGTGAGACACACCTTCCCATCTGCGTAGACCCCAGCCATGCTGCTGGCAGGCGCTATCAGGTAGCCCCCCTTGCCAAGGCGGCATCTGTCATGGGCATTGACGCACTCCTTGTGGAGGTTCACATTGCCCCTGAAAAGGCCCTCTCTGACGGCCCCCAGTCCCTTACCCCAGAGGAATTCAAATCCATGATGGATGAACTCAGGGACATGGGCATACCTCTGGCCACCTGATAAAATCTTTAGGGGTTGAACCAAGGGACCTTACATGTTAAGAGTATGTACATCAATGGCAAGGCGGCGTAGCCAAGTGGCTAAGGCGACGGTCTGCAAAACCGTTATTCCCCGGTTCGAATCCGGGCGCCGCCTCCAGTACTTACCCACCGCAAAAAACACTCTCTCCACAGGACTCAAGCCATGAATATACTCATAATAGGAGCGGGAGCCGTTGGCGGCCACCTGTGCGGGCAACTCTCCGGCGAAGGGCATGATGTTACCCTGGTGGACAGGGACCTAGAGAAGCTAAGGAGGATCGAAAACGACCTGAACATCATGACAGTCCAGGGCAACGGTGCCTCTGCAGAGGTGCTGGAAGAGGCAGGGGTAAAAAAGGCAGACCTCTTCATAGCAGTCACAGACATAGACGAGGTGAACCTGATTGCATGTATACTTGCCAAAGAATACGGGGT
>JALSXE010000086.1:0-1257 GCA_027072755.1 Campylobacterales bacterium
ATTAAAAGCAATAGCAGAGGCATTGGCTATAGATGTGGAAATGTTAATTTAAAGAACGCACAACAAGTCGGTGCAGCGGACGCCTAAACCGCTGCGCTTCGCTTGCGGTTTGGCGCCGCTGACCTTGGACGTTATGTTTTCTAAAATTAGAAGGTTAAAATATAATCGTTCTCCTCCAAACTTTATTTGAACGACCTTGCATACGGCATATAAGATAAAAAGCTGCGCCAGTTGTTCTGCTTCAGTTGAAATGAGACTTTCCTTGGGTTAAAATAACGAAAGGAGGAAAGTCAATCATGAAGAAAGCAAGCAACAAAACACGCCGCCGCTGGACGGCAGAAGAAAAGGCCCAGATTGTACGGCGCCATCTTCGAGACAGAGTCTCATTGGCAGACCTGGCAGATGAGACTGGGGCAAGCCCAGGCCTTATCAGCCAATGGGTCAAGACCTTGATGGAGTCGGCCGAGGCCATATTTGCCAATGAGCTCAAAAAAGTCAAGAAGATTAGAGAAAAAGAATTGATGGCCAAAGAGGCCCGTATAGCCCAGCTCCAGGAGGTAGTGGCAGAGCTTTCAACAGAGGTACTCCGGTTAAAAAAAGGACCTGGGGCCGACTTACAGGCCACCATGTCGCGCCCCAGGTAACATTTCAGGTGGTGGCCACAGTTAAGTATCTTCAAGAAAGGGCTGGTTTCCCTGTGTGTGAGTCTCTGAAGGTTCTCGGTCTTTCTAAGGCCACCTTCTATAGATGGGCTAAGAATGGCGGGAAGCTAGAAATGGCCAATAACAGGAGAATGCCTAAGTCTCATTGGCTTTTGCCTTGGGAAAAGGAGGCCATTACAGCTTACAAGCGAAAGCATCCTGAGGTTGGCTATAGGCGACTTGCGTACATGATGCTTGATGAAGGGGTAGTGGCAGTTACACCGAGTTCTGTATATCGCGTTTTGAAGGAAGCAGGTCTTTCCAGTAAGTGGACTCCGGCCGGAGGGGGTACATCCAGGCAAGGGTTTGAACAACCGATTCGTCCACATGAGCAGTGGCATACGGATATAGCCTATTTGAATATTCTTGGGACTTACTACTTTTTTATAGGGGTGTTAGATGGATATTCTAGGGCCATAGTGCATCATGAGGTCAGGACTGATATGACCACCTTAGATGTACAGGTAGTGATAGAAAGGGCTTTAGAGAAGCTGCCTGAGGAGGCTCCAAGGCCTCGAATAATAACAGACAATGGTGGTGTCTAATCCAGTGGAAT
>JALSXE010000087.1:0-1256 GCA_027072755.1 Campylobacterales bacterium
GCCAGATAGCTCAGTCGGTAGAGCAGCAGACTGAAAATCTGCGTGTCGGCAGTTCGATTCTGCCTCTGGCCACCACTGCATCGCTTCTCAAAATCCAAAGCAACATTTCAAGCTATGCCCATTCCCCGCTCAACAACCATTTCCACATCGGTTTTACTTCGATCACTCGTCCCTCTCTTTCTATCGTCTCCGCCCTGTCGGCCGTAATCAGCAGAGAACGCTTGAGCCCGAACCAGGCCATCCCCTCCATCAGCGCGTCCACTTCACGCTGTAGAGTCTCGGGCCGATCGATCCGGTAGCTGACGTTCACCAGCGTCTCTTTGCCCACGATGGCGTAGAGATCGACCTCCTGTTTTCCTTTGAAATAGTACACTTCGGGGGTGTGCCTGCGCAGGTGCAAAAAGGCCAGATTCTCGTAGAGTTTCGAATAGTCCGGCGACAACGATGCGTCGAAAAGGAGTCGAAAACCGTTGTCCACCGCGTAGATCTTTTTGGGATTGCGCTGCTCCTCTTTGACCGAATTGCGAAAGATCGGCACGGTGAAAATCGCATACGCCTCCTGCAAAAACCCCACATACTCCAGCAGCGTCTCTTTGCTCACCCGATACCCCATCGATTTGTAATCGTTGTAGAGTTTGCTGAAGCTCACCAGCGTACCCATGTTGACGAAGAGGTATTTGATGAGATGTTTGAGCAGCGCATGGTTCTTGATGCGGTAGCGGTCGACGATGTCCCGATAGACGATCAGGTCGAGATAGTCTTTGAGGATCCGCCGTTTGATGTCGTCCGTTTCGTCGAAAATCTCGGCGAATCCCCCTTCGACGAGGTAGACCTCGAAGGCGTTTTTGATGTAGCTGAGGCTTTTCGATCCGTAAAAATCGACATCGATCCGGCGATAACGCAGATACTCCCTGAAGGAGAAGGGGAAGATCTCGTACATGATGGTCCGTCCACGCAGGGCCGTGGCGATCTCCCCGGCGAGCAGCTTCGAAGAGGATCCGGTGACGAAGAGCTGGACGTTCAGCGTATCGTAGAGTCGCCGTACGAACTTCTCCCACCCCTCGATCGTCTGAACCTCGTCGAGGAAAAAGTAGACCTTCTCCTCCCTCTTCTGGGGGTAGAGTTCGTAATAGGCCTGCACCAACGCATCCAGATCGCCCAGGGTGATGGGGTAGAGCCTGTCATCCTCGAAGTTGATGTAGGCGATATTCTCCGCGGCGACATTTTTGCGCAATTTTTCGATGACGCTGTAAAGC
>JALSXE010000088.1:0-5277 GCA_027072755.1 Campylobacterales bacterium
CATCCGCAACGATCAGCCCCGCACTCATTATCGCGGCCGCACTCATATATTTCTCATCTATATTCAGAGTCGATACGATCCTCTCCCATCTCTTCAAAAAAGAGAGCTGAAAACTCCCGAAATCATCCCTATCGAGCGTAAAGTAGCCCCACTTCTTCGGCGCCACGGAGTTGACCATATATGCGTAGAGAAGCTGCTTCGCACGCTGTATGCCCAACACGGAAAATATCTGCATCGGATCTTTTAGCTCCCGCTTGAAACCGTATGCGGCGCTGTTTACTATCTGTTTTAGGTAATGGATCAGTGCAGGATCGGCCGAAGCGGCTCTGGCGGCAGCGGCCAGATCGCCCTCTCCAAGATACTTCAACGCGCTGCCGATCGCTTCGGGCAGAGGGGGGACGCTCTTTAGATATTCGCCAATCTGTTGCGGTGTGACCATACTCGGGTAGCCTTATAGCAGTTTTGATACAATTTTATCGTAAAAATTTTCATAATAGTAGAATCGGCAGATTCCGGATATCATGAATGATAAATTGTTCCTTAATTTAAGCGTTTTCTATGGTTCGTTTCTATAGAATTAGCCAACTTTTTCACTATTAACTCTTTAAAAAGGCAAAACAATGGCAAGAAAATGCTCGATAACCGGCAAAGGCCCTATGACCGGATACAATGTCAGTCACGCGCACAACAAAACAAAGAGACGTTTCCTGCCGAATCTTCGTACGGTTCGAATCACGCTCGAAGACGGTACACGCAAAAAGATAAAAGTCGCGGCTTCCACACTCCGCACGATGAAAAAAAAGGGAGCGTAAGCCCGCCTTGGTCAAAGGTTCGGCCTTTGACCTGTCCGCTACAGACCGCCTTCTTTGCAACCGCAAATCCATAAAAGAGATTTTCAGCTTCATCGACATATACCAGGAGCAAATTTATGTTTACCACCCTATCGATTGACGGCGGAATATGCGCGCCGGACGGTTTTTTTGCAGACGGCATAAGCGCAGGTCTGAAGCCCGAGGGGCAAAAAGATCTCGCTTTCATACACTCCGACACCCTCTGCAACGTGGAGGCTCTCTTTACCGAAAACAGATTTCAGGCAGCCCCTATTGAGCACTTCAAAAAAGAGGGTGTGGATACCACCGACTTTGTACTGATCAACTCCAAAAACGCCAATGCAATGACCGGCAAAGCCGGTGTAGAAGATATATATGAGATACTCGAACACGCGAAGAGCCGCTTTGGAAATATCAGCAACCCGGTGATGAGCTCGACAGGTGTAATAGGGGTGCGCCTTCCGAAAGAGAAGATCATGAAGGGTATAGAATCTTTCGATCTGACCGTAAAGTCTCCGGATGCGGCGGCGAAAGCCATAATGACTACAGACAGTTACGAGAAGCAGGCGGCGTTCGAAGTAAAGCTGCAGAGCGGCGACAGCTTCAGGATAGGCGCCATGGCAAAAGGTGCCGGCATGATCAACCCGGCTCTGGCTACGATGCTCTGTTTCATCACGACCGACGCTGCCGTACCCGCAGACGAGATGGGAGCGCTGCTACGCGAGTGCGCACAGACCACGTTCAACGCCATCAGTGTAGACGGCGACACCTCGACCAACGACACGGTTATGCTTCTATGCAACCAAAAGTCGGGTATCTACAATCGCGAAGCGTTCCTTTTCGCTCTCGAAAAGGTGATGCACGAACTGGCTCTCAAGATTGTTGCGGACGGGGAGGGAGCCTCCAAGTGTGTAGCTTTCGAGGTGACGGGCGCCGCAAACCGTGAAGAGGCCGCCGTAGCCGCTAAAGCCCTGAGCAACTCCCTTCTGGTAAAAACGGCACTATACGGCGAAGATCCTAACTGGGGACGCATAGCGTCGACGATCGGTGCGAGCGGGGTCGAATGCGATCCGAAAACACTTTCGATAACTTTCGGAAACGTAACGGTCTACCGAAAGGGGGAGATCCTCTTCGATGCCGAAACCGAAGCGAAAGCGGCGGAGGTTATGAAAAAAAACTCCTTTTCGATCCACTGCGATCTCGGCATTTCGGACGGTTCCTTCACCGCTTACGGCTGTGATCTCGGATATGAATACGTCAAGATAAACGCAGACTACAGGACCTGATAAGCAACAATTGAATATAATCAGAAAAATTTCACAGGAGAGTAGAACAATGCTTCACGAATACCGCGACATCATCAGTAAACTGAAGGTTGAAAACGCCCATTTCGCAAAGATATTCGAACGCCACAACGAACTGGACAAAACAGTTACCGAAGTGGAAGAGGGACGACAGCATATGGACGATCTGGAGCTCGAAAAGCTCAAAAAAGAGAAGCTTCGCCTAAAAGATGAAGCCTATAGAATGATTCTTGAATACAAGAAAAAACATAACCTCTGACACTCTTCGCGGCCGCTCTATGGGCCGCGCATACAACTCATAAAGAAGCGGGGAGGATCAACTCCCCTCTTCGCCCTTCTCCTCGAAAGCACCGAAACTCATCATCCTATCATAGCGCTGCCGCATACGTTCGTCTCTATCCAGACCCCTGAGATCCTCTACCTGAGAGAGAAAGTAGTCTATTACCGCCTGTGCCGCCCCCTCTTTGTCACGGTGGGCCCCTATCATCGGCTCGTCGATGATATCGTCGATCAGTTCCATCTTCAATAGCTCGTCGGGAGTGATCTTGAGTGCTTTGGTTGCCTGCTCCACTTTGGACGGATCGTTCCAGAGTATGGCGGCGCACCCCTCCGGTGATATAACGCTGAAGATAGAATAGCGCATCATGGCAAGCCTGTCTGCTACCCCTATTGCCAGCGCTCCTCCGCTTCCTCCCTCTCCTATCACTATCGAGACGGTTATAGTGTCGAGACGGCTCAACTCCAGAAGATTTCGGGCTATCGCTTCGCTCTGACCCCGCTCTTCAGCCCCAAGACCAGGGTATGCACCGGGGGTGTCTATGAGCATCAGAATCGGAAGCCCGAACTTTTCGGCTATCTTTGCCGTTCGCAGAGCCTTTCTGTACCCTTCAGGGTTCGGCATGCCGAAATTTCTCTTCAGTTTGTTCTTCGTTCCGCGCCCCTTCTGTTCGCCGATCACCAGGCACTTTTCGTCGCCTATGTAGCCGAGGTAGCATATTATCGCGGGATCGTCGCGAAAAGTCCTGTCGCCGTGAATCTCGACCGCATCACGCATAATATAGCGAATATAGTCGAGGGCATATGGACGGTCGGGGTGTCGTGCAAGCTGAAGCTTCTGAAAATCGGAGAGATTTTTGTATATCTTGGAGAGCTCTTTTTCGAGATCCTTTTCGAGAATAATTATGGCATCCGTATCGCCGCGTACCTTCGCCGCCGCTATCTCGTTCTCTATCTCTTTGAGCTTCTCTTCGAACGGAAGGTACGTCGCCACATTAGACCTTTTTAAAGATTACTACGCCGTTGGTTCCGCCGAATCCGAACGAGTTGCTCATAACGACATCAAGGTCGGCTTCTCTGGCACCGTTTGGAACATAGTCGAGGTCGCAGTCGGGATCCGGAGTCTCGTAATTTATCGTAGGCGGGATAACTCCGTCTCGCATCGCAAGCAGGGAGATTATAGCCTCGATTGCACCGGCCGCACCCAAACAGTGTGCGGTCTGCCCTTTCGTGGAACTTACCGGCGGGCAGTTCTCTTTGCCGCCGAAAGCCTTTTTTATCGCCATCGTCTCATACCAGTCGTTATATTTGGTGCTGGTCCCGTGCGCGTTTATGTAGTCCACTTTCGGGTTCCCGGCCATCTCAAGAGCCGCTCTCATCGCACGGTAAGCGCCTTCACCCTCGGGCGCCGGAGTGGTTATATGGTTTGCGTCTCCGCTCTCTCCGAATCCTATCAACTCCGCGTATATTCTTGCACCGCGGGCAACCGCGGCTTCATACTCTTCGAGCACCAGAGAGCCGGCACCCTCTCCCATCACGAATCCGCCTCGGTCGGCATCAAACGGACGCGAAGCCTTTTTCGGCTCGTCGTTTCGTGTGGAGAGGGCCTTCATTGCGGCAAAACCGCCTATACCTACAGGGCAGATAGCGGCTTCGGCTCCTACAACCAGCATTCTGTCGGCACCGCCCAGCATGATCGTCTTCGCCGCTTCGCTTATGGCGTGGGTTCCGGCCGCACAAGCCGTGACACTTGAGAGGTTCGGCCCCTTGAGTCCGTGTTCTATGGAGACGAAGCCGCCCAGCATGTTAACCAGGGCCGACGGGATGAAAAAGGGAGAGATTCGGCGCGGACCCCGTGTATCGCATATGACAGAGTTTCGCTCGATATTGGTCAGCCCGCCTATGCCGGAAGCGGACGATATGCCGAAGCGTCCGCGCTCTACGCTCTCGTCGATGCCCGCATCTTCCATAGCCTCATAGGCAGCCTTCATACCGAGCTGGATGAAACGGTCCGCCTTCTTTACCTCTTTTGGGTCCATAACGACGGTCGGATCGAAATCTTTCACTTCCGCCGCTATCTGCACGCTGTGCTTCTGCGCGTCGAACAAAGTAATTCTTTCAATGCCACATTGTCCCTCAAGTATGGCTTTAAAAGAACTCTCTTTATCATGCCCTACCGCGTTGATCATCCCAAGTCCGGTTACGACTACCCGTCTCACATACTCTCCTTCATCTCGTCAGTCAAATAGATAGGCCGGAAAGCCCGGCCCGTACAACTTTCCCTAAAATCCGGGTTTATTTATTCTCTTCGATGAACTTCACCGCGTCACCGACCGTCTGTATCTTCTCCGCCTGGTCATCGGGAATCTCTATATTGAATTTCTCTTCAAGGGCCATTACCAGTTCAACAACGTCGAGGCTGTCCGCACCGAGATCTTCGACGAATTTGGACTCCATCTTCACTTCGTCGGGGCTGACGTTCAGTTGCTCCACAACCACCTCTTTTACATCGTCAAAAATTGCCATTGCATTCTCCTTTTAAAATGAATCGTATTATGGTAGCAAAATTTTCTTTAAATGAACTACTGCTTTTGTGCAAAAGAGACCGTTTTTCCGTCAAAGCGGGATCACTATCGGCAGTTGCACGGTTGCAACGGGCAAAACCGCTCCCGGTGCGTTGAAAACGCAAGTATGCGTGAGCGCAAGCTCGCATAACGCTCCTGTGCCCTGGCACTCTCTTCGAGAAAAACGACACGAAGGTGTCGTTTTCTTAACGCCCGACGCTCTCTGTTGCTCGTCTCTTTACCGAGTCAGCTCTCACTCTCCCGCTACTTCGGGCCCGGTCCATGCAGTCCGGGGTTTTTGGC
>JALSXE010000089.1:0-1250 GCA_027072755.1 Campylobacterales bacterium
CCGGGACGCATTTTGACCTGTCTCGCAGGAACACCAGCCACGATTGCAAAACTTGCCACATCTCCGGTTACCACCGCACCGGCTCCGACAACAGCCCCTTTCCCGATTCTGACACCAGGCAATATAGTGGCTCGCGCAGAAACCCAGACATCCTCTTCAATGATCACCCGCTCGTAAGTGTAGCCCTGCCTGTTCACAGGCATATCTCGGCTCATGTACTTATGATTCTGAGACCAAATTATGACACCAGGACCAAGCAACGTATACCTGCCAATTTCGATCCCACCACCAGCATTGAGCATGCACCACTTATTTATTTTTACATTGTCATCCAACATCAAATTCTCAGGATGTGAAAACCAACAACCTTCATCTATATTAACATTGTCCCCGACGGACCCGATTCCCCAAAATCGTCTCCTTAAAAACCGTCCCATCATCCCTGGCGTCAAGCTGATAATCCATCTCAAGCAATAACGTGCTTCGCCGATAGCATTTTTCAACACCCAATTAATATTACCAGCCCACCATTTGAACGAACATATCTTACTCAGCATAAACACAATATTAGAAGTCAGTCAGACCGAGCTCTCTAAGCTCTTTCATGAAACGTCGCCTATACATAGGAAAGAGCCTCTCGTCATAAGTTCCTACAACCGGGGATTGAAAGGCACCTTCAGCCTTGCACCGTTCAAAATGTTCTTTACTCCTGTATCCAACGATTTCTGCTGGATTGCCAAGGACAATAGCCAACGGGGGAACATCCTTAAAAATGACAGCCCCCATGCCTATTATGGCACCCTCACCTATTTCTGTTCCCGGCGTGATCTTGACGTTGCTGCCGATCCAGACAAAATCTCTGATAACCACCGGTTTAAGATCAGCCCCGTTATCAAACGGAATGGCAGATGCCCCCCTGTAATGATGTTCACTTGTCCAGATAACACAGTTGAACCCGATTCCGGTATACCGGCCAACATACAGGCCACCTTTGGAATTGATAATTGCGCCATGTCCAATGGTGGAATAGTCTTTCAATATGACCCGTTCAGGAATGTTGATACGGACATATGTACCAATGCTGACTCCTTTGCCGAAATATTTGAATTCTTCAGGAGCATAACATCGTTTGCGACTCAACAGATACTGGCCATGCAACCACGAGACAAAACCATACCACTCTGTGCCACCAAAACATTTTTGTAATAACCGTTTAATCATGGCATGTTCTCTATCAGGAAGTCAGCCAG
>JALSXE010000090.1:0-898 GCA_027072755.1 Campylobacterales bacterium
CTCTACGAATGTATGAATCCCTTTTTCAATCTTATTTTCAACTACTTCAGCATGCATAGATGTGGGGGTTGCCACGATGACAAAATCCAATGCTTCCTGCTCGAGCATCTTTATATAGTCATCATAAGCCTTGAGTTTAAGGAATTGTGATACATTTTTTCGCATTAGCTTTGACGCATCACAGACGGCTACAAACTGAACTTCAGGATGGTTGTTCAGTATGGAAAAATGTGTCAATCCCATGCGACCGAAACCACTAATTCCGCCTTTTAACATACTTTTTCTCCAGTCCTTCTTTCTCCTAAAAGTAATAGCGTTCTTAAAATTTGCTCATATGCCTCTCTACCTTTGGTTAACAAATCACTACAAGCAGAACATTTTCGATGACCATCCATAAACGATTCAACAAAAGAAACAGATGGATTTTTCTCATGGACCATATAGCCGCACTTTATCAAATACTTATCTACATCAAGTAAATCATCCTGATATACTGATATAGTTGGAATACCCAACACCGCAGCCTCACGGGTCATGGTCCCACCTGCGCCAATAAACAAATCGCAATTGTTCATGATATCCTTTAATGCGATAGCAATCTTTGGAATAATGAGTGAGGAAAATTTGGACCGAGTATAATATTCTCTTTGTTCTTGTCCGCGCGGGAGTAAAATAACATTATACTTATTCATTAGCCCGCATATTAGTTCATCAAGAAAATTTCTCCGGCCTGAATAGTACTGTGCTGTCCAGGGTTCAGGTCTAATAAAGATATTCTTTCGATTATTTCTAAAAATGTAGCTACTGTCTGATCTCTTATTTTCACAATAATGCCATAAATAGACCCCTTCCTTTACACCAGGATACCTCAAGACCTTATCTTCTCTCGCCCCTTGAG
>JALSXE010000090.1:908-1235 GCA_027072755.1 Campylobacterales bacterium
TACATGGTCCGTGCTCAAGTATTCTGGTATCATTATTTTGTTAGCGAAGAGAAAAGAAATTCTATTTCCGGCTGCATATTCATTATCATTTAAAAAAATATTTGGTACTCCTAACAATCGAGCAGCCACTGGTGAATAGAATGAGCTGTGGGATATAGCTACATCGACTTTTTGAGGGAATAGAAAGATAACAAGTTGCAAGACTCGTATTGGAAAACCAATAATCTTTTTAACCTTGCCCGCCCCGTAATGGGAACCAATCACCTGATAGGAAAAACCTTCTAGATTCAATAGATCGATCGTGTTTGCCAAGGGCCTGCATGTAAG
>JALSXE010000091.1:0-1231 GCA_027072755.1 Campylobacterales bacterium
CTATTAGAAATTTTAATATGATGGTATTATCTTTTTAATTAAAAAGATATTATAATCGCTCAGGAAACGGAGACAATTTATTCGAGAGGGTGTAAAGATGGACAAAAAGAGGGCTGTGGAGAGCATCGAAGAGGCCATAAAATCTCTTGAGGCCCAGATTAGGTATATTGGCTATCTCGTAGCGGGGGTCGATCTGGACAAAGAGGTGATGGCCACACACGTTACAGAGTGCGGATTCGACCTCTGGATCGAAGCCAACAGGGAGTGGGTTCTCAAGCTTTTCGGAAAGAGGACGCTCGAAGATCTGACCGGGCTTCATGCGATCAGGCTTGACGAAAATAGAAAGATATGCAATATTATAGAGGCGTGCACCGACAAAAAAGGGGTGCTGGGGCGGCTATTCGGACGCAAAAAGGTCTCGGAAGCCGACCTGGACAGGGCGAAAGCCTATTATGACGACCTGAAAAAGAGCAACGACAAACTGATTCGCAAGATGCAGATACTGCTGATACGCGCAAAGTCGCGTCCGGCGGAAGATTATGCCGGGATTTCAGTACGGACGAAGGAGGAGAGATGGCAAAAGAGCACAGCTTCGACATAACGGCAAAGGCCGATATGCAAGAGATAAAAAACGCGATCATGCAGGCGCAGAAAGAGGCCGACAACCGCTACGACTTCAAGGGGCTGGCCAAAAAGATAGAGCTCAACGAAAAGGCCAAGACGATTACGGTCACGAGCTCCAGCGAGAGCAAGCTGGACGCCCTAATAGATATATTGATCGGAAAGATAATTAAACGCGGCCTCTCACCGAAGAGCATCAGGGAGACCGGCAGGGAGGATGCGAGCGGCGGAACCAGAAGGGCGCATTTTGCCGTAGTCGATGCGATAGGCAGGGATGACGCCAAGAGGATAGTCAAAGAGATCAAATCTTTAAAGCTCAAAGTTCAGGCCGCCATACAGGGAGACGAGATCCGTGTGAGCGGCAAATCTCTGGACGATCTTCAGGCTGTGATAGCGCACCTCAGATCGCTCGATTTCGACTTTCCCGTAAATTTCGGGAACTACCGCTGAGACTGTGACCGAGTTTAAAGACGAATGGACGCAGGAGGAGTACCTGCGCGCCGAAAGAGAGCTGCAAAAGTGCGGGCGGCAGGTCATTCTCGTGGATACGATCGCGAAAGAGATAGAGGGCGCCGATACGGTGCTCTATAATCCGTACGAACTTCAGAAG
>JALSXE010000092.1:0-1229 GCA_027072755.1 Campylobacterales bacterium
GCGGATACTGGTCCGTTACGATGAAACAGGGTAACATCGATCCTACATTCGACGGTTGTAAACTTGCGGAAGCTTCGGGTGCCTCTTTCGTGGCTAGAGAGAAAGTCACCGAGCCGAAAAAGATGGAGAAGATCATCACGGCGGCGCTGCAGCATAGAGGATTCGCCTACGTTGAGCTCCTCTCAAACTGCCATATCAACCTCGGTCGAAAAAACAAGATGGCCTCGGCTATCGAGAATCTCGACTGGATCGACGAGATTACCGTCTCCAAAAAGAAATATGACGCGATGAGCGAAGAGGAGAGAATGAACCTTCTTCCTACCGGTATTCTCAAGCAAGATAAAGAGGCGGAAGAGTACTGCGACATGTACGAAGCTCTCAAAGAGGTCTATCAGGGTAAGCGCGAGAAGATCACGCCGGCCGATTTCAAAAAAGTGATATAAGGGGTTGTTTATGAGCAGAATAGTAATGCGCTTTACCGGTGTAGGTGGACAGGGTGTCCTCCTCGCCGGTGAGATTTTTGCGGCTGCAAAAATCAAAATGGGTGGATACGGTGTCAAGACCGCGACATATACATCCCAAGTTCGCGGCGGTCCGACCGTCGTCGATATTCAACTCGACGACAAAGAGATCTACTATCCATATGCGATTGACGGGCAGATCGACTTCATGCTCTCTGTCGCCGACAAGAGTTATCAGCTCTTTAAAGGCGGTGTTGCCGAAGGCGGAATCATAGTGATAGATCCGAACCTGGTCTACCCGACCGAAGAGGATAGAAAAAAGTGGAGAATAGTCGAAATTCCGATTATAACCATAGCCAAAGAGGAGGTCGGCAACGTTATTACTCAGAGTGTCGTCGCCCTTGCTATAGCAAATACGTTCATGAATGCGATTCCGGAAGACGTGCTTATTGAAACTATGCTTAGCAAAGTCCCGAAAAAGGTTCATGAAGCCAACCTCAAAGCGTATGAACTCGGCAAAAAGTATGCTCTCGAAGCCATGAAGAAACAGGGCATAGAGCCGAGAAAGAACGACTGATCCACAAATACCGCGCCCGTCTTTTCGGGTGCGCTCAATCTACTCTTCCTTTTTTTCTTAAAATTTGCTAAAATGATACACAAGGTACGGCGGATGCTTGCATGGATTACTCCATGAGGAAAGTCCGGGCTGCAGTGAAGCAGGGTTCCGTCTAACGGACGGCCACCGCAAGGTGAGGGACAGTGCAACAG
>JALSXE010000093.1:0-441 GCA_027072755.1 Campylobacterales bacterium
CCATCAAAGAGGGTGTCAGCAAAGAGGAAGCCGAAGAGCTCAAGAAGAAATTCGAAGAAGCCGGCGCCACTGTCGAAATTAAATAACAGATTAAAACATTTATATAAAGGGAGGGCTATGCCTTCCCTTTATGCTTTTTGTACTACACTATCCGGCTTTTTGCCACTTACCGTATCACGATCCGATACTTCCTTACCCAAACACTACTGAATGAGGTCTTAGCCCATGCTGAACAATCTAAAATCAGGAAACCGCCTCCGCGTTGATTTTGCGAAGACCCCCCAGGAAATCGACGTTCCCAATCTGCTCCAGCTTCAACAGAGCAGCTACGACCATTTCTTGATGATCGATGCCAAAGATCGCTCCAAAAGCGGTATCGAACATGTTTTCCGATCTATCTTCCCGATCCATGATCCCCAAAACCGCCTGACACTCGAGTAT
>JALSXE010000093.1:451-1228 GCA_027072755.1 Campylobacterales bacterium
AATATACCGTACGCGAATGTATGGAACGGGGGCTGACCTATGCAGTCTCTTTGAAGATGAAGATTCGCTTGACACTTTGGGAGAGAAACGACAAGACAGGTGAGAAAACCGGTGTCAAAGATATCAAAGAACAGAGCATCTTCGTTCGTGATATCCCGCTGATGACCGATCGCACATCTTTCATCATCAACGGCGTCGAACGGGTTGTCGTCAACCAGCTCCACCGAAGTCCCGGTGTTATCTTCAAAGAAGAGGAAGCGGCTACCGGCAGCAACAAACTTCTCTACACCGCTCAGATCATTCCGGATCGCGGCTCTTGGCTCTACTTCGAATATGACGCCAAAGATATCCTCTATGTACGGATCAACAAGCGCCGTAAGATTCCCGTGACGATTCTCTTCCGTGCATTGGGATATACGAAACAGGATATTTTGAAACTCTTCTATCCGTTGATGAAGATTCGGGTGAAGAACAATAAATTTCTTATGCCCTTCAATCCTGAAAATTTCAGCGGTCGGGTTGAATACGACGTCAAAGACGCCGACGGCAATCTGATCATCGCCGCAGGCAAGCGACTTTCGACCAAGCGAGCCAAGAAATTGGTCGAAGACGGTCTGGAGTGGGTCGAGTATCCCGTGGATATCCTGATCGAACGCCATCTGGCCGAGCCGATCATCGATCCGGAGACCGGTGAAGTGCTTTACGATACGTTGACACAGCTGGATGAAGCGAAACTCAAAAAGATGCTGGAGGCGGGCATCGAGGAGTTCACGATCG
>JALSXE010000094.1:0-1226 GCA_027072755.1 Campylobacterales bacterium
GGGGACGCCGACAGGGAGCCGCTGGAGTATGTTATGGGAAGGGCGAGGGAGCAGATGACCTTTCCGAGGCAGACCAAAAAGCCCTACAGGTGTCTTGCCGACTATTTCCACCGCGACAGGCACGACCTGGTCGCATTTACGACGGTGAGTGCCGGAAGCAGGATAAGCGAGTATGAGCGGAAGCTCTACGACGAGGGGAAGTTTCACGAATACTACCTCGTACACGGACTCGGAGTGGAGCTTGCCGAAGCGCTTGCCGAAATCGCCCACAAACAGATCCGCCTCGATCTGGGAATAGCCGAAAACGAGGGAAATACGCTAAGAGACGTACAGATGCGCGCATACACCGGGGCCAGATATTCGCCCGGCTACCCGGCATGTCCCGATCTGGAGCTCAACGCCCCGATTTTCAACCTGCTAAAACCGCAGGATTTCGGTATAGAGCTGAGCGAAACCTACCAGATACACCCGGAGCAGTCGACGGCGGCGATAGTGGTTTACCATCCTGAAGCGATGTACTACTCCATCTGAAGCGAAAGGCGGCGGTATGGGAGCGCACGGTTTCATATCTGCCGGGCGTATCGGCGGAATGAGCATGTATAGGCGTAGTCGTTGTTTTCAGCGCGGTGAGCGCAGTAAGGAGTTTTCATGAGAGTCTCTACACTACTCTTCGTTGCCGCTTCCGCGGCCGTTTCGCTATATGCATCCACACTCGAAGTTTACAGGGATGCGGCAATCTACAGATTTGCCCCCTCTTCTACATTCATAGGCTTCGCGCCGAAAAAGAGCGAAGCGGAGTGCGGCGACAGCGCTCTTGCACTCACCTTTATGCCCGAGTGTCCCAAAAGCGTCGGACTGTGCAGCCTCAAGAGCGAAATAGAGGCACTGCAGCTAAATATCGCCCGCTCCAAACGGCAGATGGAGTACCTCGACAGACTCGTCGAAGAGGCCAAGCCGCGAAGTTCGAAAAGCCTGCTTGAGCTCTCCGAAGCGGCTGCCGCGAGATATTCCGAGCTTCTGGGCAGAAAGCGGACCGACGAGGCGCTTTTGAAGGCGCGAAAAGAGCTCTTTTTCAAAATGGCCCCGTCGCTCGAGCCGCTGCACCTCTCTAAAAAGTGCGGCTCCGAACTCAAGCTTACACTGCCCGGGGGGTTCATAGGTTTCGATATAGGCTATGAAGCCGACATTACCGAGCCGAAGAAGATAGCGGTCTCGAAGCACCTGTA
>JALSXE010000095.1:0-5166 GCA_027072755.1 Campylobacterales bacterium
CGGTACGGCTCTCTATGGTTCCGACGCCGTCGCCGCGGTAGTGGATGTGAACTCTCCCGATGTTCCATCGAAACGGCAGAGTTCGGTCGAAGCGATGGCCGGAAGCCACGGCTACGGCTCTTTGCGGGTGCAGTCGGGCGCGCCGACGGGTGAAGAGAGCGGCTATACCGCTGGAGCGAAGATACTCCACAGCGACGGCTGGCGCGACCATACGACCAGCGAAAGAGCGGAGCTCAACTTCCGCTACAACACCTCCATAGACGAAGAGAACGTTCTTAAGATCGTATTCAACGCAAGTAAAACGGATGCCGAGCAGGCGGACAGTTTCAACGACTACGCCAACATAGAGAGCGGCTCCACCGCAGCAAGCGACGATCCGAACTACTTCAAGGCGCTCGAACTCACCGACGTTCGCAGAAAGTTCGACTATGCAAGGCTCAGCGCCGAGTGGAGCAACTACGCTTACGACGATATCGAAATCACTCTTACCCCGTACATCCGCTACAATCGCAACAGATATGTCGCGACATGGAACGCGAACTTGCCCAGAAACGACAACAAGCTCGCAACGGTGGGAGTTGTACAGAAAAACCGCTACGACGCTCCGTGGGGAAAGATTATAGGTGGTCTGGATGCCGAATATACGAAATCTGATCTTAAATATATCCAGGATTTCGACATAAACGTATCGAGCTGGAGCGGAACGACAACGTATCTTGCGGGCGATCTTTACGACTACAATGTAGACTATATAGCGATAGCCCCATATATCCATACCGAGGTGAATCTCGCGGAAGATATGGTCGCAAGCTTAGGGCTGCGCTACGACTACAACCGCTTCGACTACACAAACAACCTTGCCCAAAACAGCTACGACGCTTCCGGCAAATATTTCAGGCCCGCTGACAGGAGCGACAACTTCTCACACCTGAGCCCCAAATTTTCACTAAGCTACCGTCCGAAGGCCGATACAAACATATACCTGCGCTACGCAAACGGCTTCCGTATTCCGCAGGCATCCAGACTCTACTCCATGCAAAAGGGGTATGAAGAGGTCTCATTGGATCCGGAGACATCGAACACCTTCGAGATAGGGTTCAAAAAGCTGTTCGGTACCAAAGGCTACTTTGAACTGGCCACATACTACATGACCATAGACGATACAATCGTAAGATACAGAAACGACGTAACCGGGGACTACTACTACGCAAACGGCGGCAGCACGCTTCACAGGGGCATAGAGCTCACTTTGGCGGCGAAGATGAGCGAGGAGCTCAGCTGCAAGGTGGCATACTCCTACTCACGCCACAACTACAGGGACGATCCGAAATACGGAAGCAACGAGATGCAGCAGGCCCCGAACCACCTGGGCAACCTGAGGCTTATCTACTCTCCATCTTCCGTCAAAGGGTTTAAGATCATGGGTGAGTACGTATATGTAGGCCCCTGGTGGCTCGACGACGCGCACAGGGGCGGCAGATACGAAGGTTACAGCATCGGAAACCTCAAAGCCGATTACAACTACGATTCGCACTGGAGATTTTTCGCAAAAGTCAACAACATTACAGATAAAAGATACGCAAGCCGCGCCAGGTACGCATGGGGGAAAACCGACTATACGCCGGGAGATCCCAGAGAGCTTTATGCAGGGCTTGAATATAGATGGTAAAACTCTTCAAAATCCACAAGTTCGCCGGCCTTTGGGCCGGTGCGGTTTTGCTGCTACTTGCGGTGACCGGTTTTTTCCTCGATCACGACAAGTGGCAGTTTCTATACTCCACTAAAGTCTCATACACTCCCAAGCCCCTCAAAGAGCAGGAGAAACGGCTCTTCGAGGGCTTTCATATAGACGAAAAAGATCCAAAAAAAATTGTCGCCTGTTCGAAGCGCGGAATTTTCGAAAGCGAAGACGGCGGTGCGAGCTACAGGCGGATATTCGACGGAATATGCCTCGCCGTAAGAAGCGGAGGCGGCGGACTCTTTGCGGCAACCGGCGACGGAATATACAGAATCAAAGAGGGGAAGATCGAGCCGTTCGCCCTGATAGGGTCGTATGTAAACGCCTTGAGTGTATACGAAAAGAGAGTTTTCGCGGCGGTGGACAAACATAGGCTCTACCTTCTGGATGCAGAGAGCGGAGAGATACTGAAAAGTACCACACCGAAATTCAGAGAGGAGGATCTAAACGCGCCTATCACACTCTCGAGGTTCGTGCGCGATCTTCACTACGGCAGGGGCTACTTCGACGGCGACATCTCTCTTTATATAAACGACTACGCCGCACTCATACTTGCATGGCTCGCTCTAAGCGGCTACATTATCTGGCGCATTATAGCCTCCAAAAAGAGGGCCAAAAGCGCCAGAATACTCATTAGAAGCCATGCAAACATATTTGCAGTGATAGCCGCCGTTCCGCTTTTCGCGCTTTCGGTTACCGGAGTCTTTCTCGACCACTCCGCCTCTTTGGCGGGCTTCATGCGTTCGGTGAAGATTCCCCCGCCGCTGCTGCCGCCGGTTTACGGCTCGCTTACGCATGATGTATGGAGTGTCGACTGCGACGCGAAAGAGTACAGGATAGGCAACAGGTACGGGGTCTTTAGAAGCGAAGATCTAAAGGAGTGGAGGCTCGAAAACCGGGGGTTTGCCTACAGGATGATAAGAAAAGGTGAAACCCTCTACGTAAGCGGCATGGGTGCACCCAACAGACTCTTCGAAAACGGGAAGTGGAGGGTTCTGCCGAAAACCCCTCATATGTTCAAAGATATCTACCTATCGGATGGCAAATACAGATTTTTCACTACACACGATTTAAAAGAGAGGCTGCCGCAGTTTGAAGATGTCACACTCTACACTCTGCTTCTGTCGCTGCATGACGGAACCTTTTTCGCCCCGTGGTGGGTCTGGATAAACAGCACGGCCGCGGCGGCACTACTTCTTCTGCTTTTTAGCGGAATATCGAGATGGCTGGCTAAAAAGAGGCCCAAACGGGTCAGATAAGACCGAGCTCCGAAAAGATCGGTTCGAGCTCCGCGAACTTCTCTATAAGTGTCTCTATCAGGCTTCCGAAAGCCTTGTCTTCTTCATACCACTCCTCTACGTGTGCGAGGGCATTGCTCTTCTGCTCTTCGCTGAGCTCTTTGGAGCTTCTTATCGCCTCTTTCAGTTTTTCGAGTTTTTCATGATGTTTATGGTGCGGCATAATTTAATCCTTCTTTTTATTGGCATCATACTCTTTGTTTGATTAAAGTGAAATATTTTTTAAACAAGTCCCAAAAGCGCCGTCAGAAGAACCGGCGGGGTAACTATGAGACCCACTTTCATATATTCGCCCCACCCTATTTTTACACCCTTTTTTGCAAGCACATGCAGCCACAGGAGAGTCGCAAGCGATCCTATCGGAGTCATTTTGGGGCCCAGATTACAGCCGATAATATTGGCATAGGCCAAAAATGTATCTCCCGTTTTGTCGATCGCGAGATCCATCACCATGACGGTAGGCATAT
This sequence comes from Campylobacterales bacterium, assembly GCA_027072755.1. Lineage (GTDB taxonomy): Bacteria > Campylobacterota > Campylobacteria > Campylobacterales > Hydrogenimonadaceae > Hydrogenimonas. Next base: position 3,504 of record JALSXE010000095.1, read on the forward strand.
TGTTCATAACGGAGCTCAAAAGGGCCGAAAGAAAGCCCGTTCCTATAATGTAGGTCTCATGGCCGTACCCTTTCAGATAGCCGAGCCAGCCCGCTATTTCGTCCGTAAGGCCCGCGTTTTTGAGACCGAAAACGACGACATAAAGACCTATCGAAAACCATACAACCTGCCATGGGGCGGTTTTGATCGTCATTATCGGTTTTGCGGCCCTGTTTTTTGCCGCTATATAGAGAAAGAGCAGCGCTCCGCCGAGCGCAAAAAGGGAGATCGGCAGATTGTAAATATCCCCTATAAAGTAACCCGCCAGCAAAAGGGCCAGAAACCACCAGCTTATCCTGAACATCTTTTCGTTCTTTATGACACTTTTGGCTTCCGGCAGCGTATCTATGGAGATTCTGGCGGGAATCGACTTTCTGAAAAAGAGCCAGAGCACGACGATGGAAGCGGCTATGGATAGAAGGTTCGGGAAGAACATGGCCCGCATATACTCTACGAAGCCTATATCGAAATAGTCTGCCGTCACTATGTTGGTGAGGTTCGATATGACCAGCGGGTTCGAGGCGCTGTCTCCTATGAAGCCGCCGGCCATCAAAAAGGCAAAAATTGCCTTCGGGTCCATCTTCAGGTACCTCATCTTCGCAAGAAGGATGGGCGTAAGAATCAGAGCGGCTCCGTCGTTAGCGAAAAATGCCGCGACCAAAGCTCCGAGAAGTAGGACGTTTACAAACATCAGATGCCCGCTGCCGCGGCTGAGCTTTGCCATCTTTATGGCCGCCCACTCGAAAAAGCCTATCTCGTCCAGAACCATAGAGAGCAAAATTATGCCGATAAACGCCAGCGTGGCATCCCAAACTATCGATGTAACCTCTATTACATCCCCGAAAGAGACTACACCCGAAACCAGAGCGGCAACCGCCCCCGCAACCGCGGTAGTGCCTATCTGCAACCCCTTCGGCTGCCAGATGACCAGAATAAGGGTTATTATAAAAATCGTTACGGCAAGAATCATCCAAGCACTCCGTTGAAAATATAGCCTATAAGCATAATACCGATCGCTACAGTCGAGAAGAAGATAGTTATAAGCTTGGTAGAGAGTATCTTTTTCAAGATCATCGCTTCGGGCAGGCTCAAAGCCGTTACAGCCATCATGAAACTGAGTGCCGTACCCATCAGCATCCCTTTTTGTGTCAGCACTTCTATAAGCGGCATGACTCCGGCGGCGTTCGAGTACATCGGCACTCCGAGAATCGTTGCGACCGGCACCGCATACCACGCATCGTTTCCGGCGACAGAGACTATCAGGTCAGTCGGTACATAGCCGTGTATAAAGGCCCCTACAGCGATTCCTGCGACAACATAGAGCCACACCTTTCGCAATATATCGGCCGTATACCTCCAGGCTTCGATCAGACGCTCCCTGACAGAGATTGTCATCTCGCACTTTGGAAGCTCACCCTCCACAGGCTCCACCTTTATCAGAACCTCATCTTCCAGATTGAGTCTCCCTATGATCAGCCCGGATACGATAGCGACAAGGAGGCCGAAACCGATATATAGAAGCGTCACCTTCCAGCCGAAAAGCGCAAATAGCATAGCTATCGCAATCTCGTTGTTCATCGGTGCCGATACCAGATAACTGAACGTCACTCCAAGAGGTATGCGC
>JALSXE010000096.1:0-1220 GCA_027072755.1 Campylobacterales bacterium
ATCTTATATAAAAGGATTGTAAAAGATGGGAATACCTCAACCGGCGTTTTACATTTTTAAATGCGAGCAGTCTTCACCTCCGGGCATGCCGAAGCCGAGCTGTGTGACAAACGACAATCGTGACCTTTTTCAGCATCTGGCGCAGCGCCTTATGGAGAAAGGGATCATCGGTACGGTCCAACCCGTAAGGACAGGGTGTCTGAATCGATGCAGTTACGGTCCGGTGATGCTGGTGGAGCCGGGCCATGTAATGTATGCGGGTCTGACGAAAGAGAAGATCGACCGCATAATCGACGAGCATATCATAGGCGGCAAAGTGGTCGAAGAGTTCGTCATAGAGCATGAGGCGTGGGACGACCCTATAACGCCTGAACAGATGATGAAGATGACCGGAGCGAGATAGATGCGAATAGAGATGCTCTACTCGAAAATCCACCGTGCGACGGTGACGGATGCCAACCTGAACTATGTAGGCTCCATCACCATAGACGAGGATCTGCTCGACGCCGCAAAAATGCGTGTAGGGCAGAAGGTGGAGATACTCAATATAAACAACGGCGAGCGCTTCAGCACCTACATCATAAAGGGTGAACGCGGTAGGGGAGATATCTGCCTAAACGGTGCCGCCGCAAGAAAGGCGCACCAGGGCGACAAGATCATAATCGTCGCTTACGCCTCATACGATGAAAAAGAGCTCGACAGCTATAAACCTACAGTCGTTCTGATGAACGAAGACAGCAACACCATAGCTGCCGTTCACGAGGAGATATAGGTGTTCGAGGGCATCGATATGGGCGGCTTGGGCAAGATGCTCGAAGAGGTTCAAAAAAGAGCCAAAGAGCTCGAAGAGAAGAACGAATCGATCGAGATGACCGCAAAGAGCGGAGGAGGTCTAGTCAAAGTTACCGCAAACGGGAAGGGCGAGATCGTGGATATAGAGATAGACGATTCGCTTCTCGAAGACAAAGAGGCCCTTCAGATTCTTCTCATGTCGGCCGTGAACGATGTCATGAAGATGGTAGAAGAGAATAAAAAGAGAGCCGCACTGGATATGATGGGCGGCATCAACCCGTTTGCGGGAGGGGGCGGCAGCCCGAGCTGATGCTGTCGCGTCTTCTGCTAACCGCCTCTCTTGTTCTCCTCCACCCCCTTTTTGCCGGAACAAAGAGCTGTTTCTCCTTCTTCCCCGGCAGCTATATTATGATAGACGGCCATACCGC
>JALSXE010000097.1:0-1217 GCA_027072755.1 Campylobacterales bacterium
CCCTATATCTGTGGATATATAGTTGCTGGAGTTGACTATCGACGGCTTCTCCCCGGATGCAAGAGAGAAGATCGGGGTTTCACGTGAAACGTCACAGTCGGAGACGATCAGGTTCTCCTGTAGCGGCGTATAGCTTTTTTTCTGAAGATAGGATAGCTCTATCTGGCAGGCGGCTTTGGACTCTACTATGTCGAAAAGCTCATGCCTTCCGTATGTGCCTGCACTCCCTATAAAAAGCAGAAATTCAGGCGGCTGCATCAGAACGAGACGTGTGAGATTTACGGCACTCTCACAGAGGCCTACGCCGATAGGCGCGGCAAAAGGAAATGTCTCGCTGTTTCCGGCCGAGATAATCATAGTCGCACCGGTATATTGTGCTGTTTCAGATAGCGTTTGAGTTCCATGATCTCTATCTCTTTAAAGTGAAAGATAGAGGCGGCAAGTGCCGCGTCGGCACCCGCCTCGAACGCATCTTTAATATGCTTCTTCGTACCTGCCCCCCCGCTCGCGATGACCGGAACGTTGACACTTGTACTGACCGCACGGTTCAACTCGTTGTCATAACCCGCCTTGGTTCCGTCGGCATCCATGGATGTAAGCAGTATCTCGCCGGCACCTCTCTCTACCGCCTCTTTCGCCCACTCCAAAACATCGATTCCCGTATCGATACGTCCGCCGTTTATAAATACATTCCACTTTCCGGGCCCTATGCGCTTTGCGTCGATCGCTACCACTATGCACTGAGAGCCGAACCGTTTGGCCCCCTCGTCGATAAACTCCGGTCGTTTTATGGCGGCCGAGTTGACACTGACCTTGTCGCATCCGACATTCAGAAGCGCATATATGTCGTCGAGTTTTCTTATGCCTCCGCCGACCGTGAGAGGTATGAACACCTCTTTCGCGACCTCTTCGACGATATGTACGATCGTGTCTCGATTTTCATGGCTTGCCGTTATGTCGAGAAACGTCACTTCGTCCGCCCCTTCGTCGTTGTAGCGTTTGGCGACTTCCACCGGGTCACCGGCGTCTTTGAGGCCTACAAAGTTGACACCCTTGACAACCCGTCCGTCCTTTACGTCGAGACAGGGGATGATACGTTTTGCAAATGTCTCCAACTCAACTCTCTTTCTTTCTATGGATTCCGTTTCGCACGGTCGACTCGTCGGCCGAAAGCGACCGGCGCCCGCACTCTGTGCATACAGAGGCGAAACTGGTAT
>JALSXE010000098.1:0-1216 GCA_027072755.1 Campylobacterales bacterium
CTCATAGGTGATATAGGCCTCAAGGGCTATCATCTTTGGGTCGTCTGCCTTGAGTGTCTCTCCTTCCAAGGGGTTTTGGATACACCAATTTATCATGTCCCTTAGACCCACGACCTTTCCCAACTGTTTTTGGAACTTGGGATAGGTCTCTGGGTGTGTGTTACTCGCATTTGGGTGGCACATATCGCATGAGACCTTGTTTTTTCCAAGGGAACTACTGTGAAACAGGGCCTCGCCCTTTTTCACCACTGCCATCGCATTATGGGATGGCGTGGGCGAACAGGGGTGGAAGGTGTGGATCGACAGGTTGAAGGCGGAGAGCGGCAACAAGGGAAAGAGGCTGTTCATGCCGCTGAGGGTAGCGCTCACCGGAACCTGCCACGGCCCGGAGATGGCCGCGATCGTTCGCTTTTTAGGAAGAGGGGGGGTCGCGCAACGGCTACGGAGTGCGCTGCGGACAACTGGTCGGGGTGAGAGGACTTGAACCTCCGGCCTCCGCCTCCCGAAGACGGCGCTCTACCAGGCTGAGCTACACCCCGCACGACCTACCGCCGCAGCGGCGCGAACGCTATCCGATGCGCGGCGAAAAATACACCCGCAAGCCCGGCATGGGGTGCGAATCGACCCCTACCATCTTGTCGTCACCACGAGCTACCGCAGGAGCGGTTTCCAACCGCGAATAGCCACGCATTAGTGTAAGACGACCTCGCAAGAAGTCGGCACCGCGGCCACGGACGGCCGCGCAAAAGCAAAAAGTCCACGGATGAACCTTTTGCGATCTGCTCAGTGTAAAAATGGTGGGCGATACTGGGATTGAACCAGTGACCCCTGCCGTGTGAAGGCAGTGCTCTCCCGCTGAGCTAATCGCCCGTTGCTTGCTACCATGCCATTGCGAGGGGCGGCGCACTGTATAAATCCGGCGACAAATAGCAAGCGTGGCGGCACGCCTTTGTTTTTTCTCCCCATCTGGATAGTCTCCTCCCCTAGGCAAGTCAACATATTGTTTTTCTAGGGGATCGCGCTGATGGGCAAACATATGACAAACAAGGTCAACAAGGTTGTGCTTGCCTACTCCGGCGGCTTGGATACTTCCATTATTCTCAAGTGGTTACAGGATCGCTACCAGTGCGATGTAGTCACCTTCACCGCCGATATCGGGCAGGGTGAAGAGGTGGAAGAGGCGCGCGCCAAGGCGGTGGCCTGCAACGCCAGCGCT
>JALSXE010000099.1:0-562 GCA_027072755.1 Campylobacterales bacterium
TCTATGAAGTAGGGTGCCAGCCCCTGAACCGCAACCACTCCCCATGTTCTGTTTTCGCTTCCGGCCCTGTCGTACTCTATACCTGCCTGCAGGTCCCAAAAGGGTGTTACGGCGCGGCTGTAGAGCAGCTCGTTTTCGCTTTCGCTCTCATCCGAGGTTCTGCTCCCCTCGCTGTAGAAGTAGAGCTTGTCGTAATCTTTTCCTATGTATGCGGAGGCATCCCAAACCGCCGGGTTTCCATCGGACGACTGAATCTCGAGCCTGTCCATCAAAAGGGTGGCCCTTAGCGGGTCGCCCGCGCCCGCAGCCATCAACGAACCTGCCGCCAGCAGAAAAATAAGTAACTTTTTCATCACACTACCTCCACTTTTCTAAACATTCCGAGCATATGGTAGAGCAGGTGGCAGTGAAACGCCCATGCCCCCTTCGCATCCACCGTAACACGGCAGCTCAGTTTGCTGCCCGGCTGCACCAGCAGCGTATGTTTTCTTACAAGATGCGCATCGTCTCCGGTCTCGAGGTCGCTCCACATGCCGTGCAGGTGCATCGGGTGGTTCATCAT
>JALSXE010000099.1:572-1214 GCA_027072755.1 Campylobacterales bacterium
TTATAGACCAGATGTAGCGCTCCATGTTTCCTGTAAGGTGAAGTACGATCTCCCTGTCCGGTTTCGGATCGTCCGCGGTCGAGCGCAGGCTTTTCAGGTCTGCGTATGTGAGTACTTTGCGGCCGTTGCCTCTAAGCCCCACACCCGGGTCGTCGAGCCTGTAGCGCGGATCTTTGGCCCACATCGTCACAGCCGGTCCGTTTCGCTTTATGGGCAGCGGTGTTATCGGGTATTTCGGCTTCTCCTCCATGGTCGGTGCCATCTTCATATGTGCCATGTTCATATGTGCCATGTTCATCTTTTTGGCCTTCGGGCTGTAGCCTCCCATTCCCATGTCGGCCATAGTGAGCGGCTGCGGGGCGTCCATCTCGGGTCTTTCGGCTTTGGATGCGGAGTCTGGTGCGAGTGTCCCGCCGACAAATCCGGAGCGCTCGATGCTCTGTGCGAATATGCAGTAGGCCCTGTCGTCCGGTTTCACTATGACGTCGTAAGTCTCGGCGACACCTATGCGTATCTCATCTACCTCCACCGGTTTTACGTAGTTTCCGTCGGCGGCTACCACCTCCATCTTGAGGCCGGGTATGCGCACGTCGAAGTTGGTCATCGCCGACTCGTTTATGAGCCTCAGTCTGACTCTATCCC
>JALSXE010000100.1:0-1209 GCA_027072755.1 Campylobacterales bacterium
ATTCCGGGGCGTGTAAAGCTGGGTGTGACGCTCAAGCCCTACAAGCCGGTGGAAGAGATGGCGGCTCAGCTCGATCTGCACTCTTCGGATATCACGAAAGAGAGGGTGTTCAAAGAGGGGGACTCACTCTTTTTGCTGGCTTACAGGGAGTATGGAGATCCCCGGGAGTGGAGAAGGGTCGCAGAAGCCAACGGCATAGACGACCCTCTGAGAATCGAAGCGGGTACCAAACTGCTGCTTCCGCCGAAGGAAAAAGATGAGTGATCTGGCCAGGAAGTACAAAAACTATCTTGCACCGGAAGCGATCGTATGGGTAAACGGCAAGAAGCTTTCAAAGGATGCACTCTCTTTTTCCAATCTGAAGGTGGATATGGTGATAGACGGGGCCGACACCTTCTCTTTCACTCTCTCAGATGCGTTCGACATGCAGGAGATGAAGCCGAAAAAGGCTTCGGAGTTCAGTTTCGGGGATATCGTCGAGATACATATCGGGTATGCCGACAACCGCGAAAGCAGAGAGTCGCTCCCCATACTTTTCAAAGGGGTAGTCACCTCGATAGGGTGGAACTTTTCGCAAAACGGCTATCTGGAGATAACCGTAGAGGGCAAAGACTTCTCGTTTCTTATGATGAAGCACAAATTCCGTCGCAAAGAGGGCGACGAGGCGTCATGGAACGACAGGAGCGATCCGGATGTGGTCCGTGAGGTTTTCGAAAGTACCTATAAAAGGGTATTCAGCGCAAAGAATGTAGTGATCGACAGCGAAGGGAGCCCTGTAAGAAAGCAGATACGCCACAAGGAGGAGAGCGACTACGCCTTTTTCGCCTCCCTTGCACAGCGTAACGGCTATGAATTTTTCGTGCAGAAAGATCATTTCTATTTCAGAAAACCGCCGAAAAAATCGAAAGGGGAGATATCGCTGAAGTACGGTGTGAATATTCTATCTTTCAATCCGGAGTTCAGCGTAGAGAAGCAGGTTTCGAAAGTGAGAGTCGTGGGTCTCGAGTTCGGCCCGGACAAAAAGAGAATCACCGCCGAAGCGCCTGAGGGAAAGAGCGACACCGCCGATGCTTCCACATCGGCTCTCAAAGAGCTTCTGAAAGATCTCAACAACATAGAGTATGAGATAAGAGCGCCTGTAGAGAGTGTCGAAGCGGCGAAAAAGTTGGCGGAGTCCAAATACAAGGAGCTCTCTTCGGGGCTTATGAG
>JALSXE010000101.1:0-1205 GCA_027072755.1 Campylobacterales bacterium
GTTACGGCCTATATCTACACTCTCGTCTCTTCCTACGCTTCTTGTTCTGTCTCTTCCTACCGTTTCGGATTCGTCCCTTCCTACCGTTTCTGTTCTGTCGTTGTCTATCTCCGTATATGAGTCGTGCAGGGCGTGGAGGGTGTAATCTTTTTGTGCCCTTATCTTTACAAGCTCTTCACCCTGTCTGTCTTCAAATAGCAGCAGGTTGTACTCCCGGTCGCTTCCGGGCATCGAGCGGGTCTTTATGTAGCTTTGGGTCTTATGCTCAGGAAGGGTTTGAGGTATTGCGTTGTCGCCGTTATAGAGTGCGCCTACGGCTACCGGTCTGTCGGGATCTGCGTTTATGAAGTTTACTATCACTTCCGTATTTACCCTGGGTATGAACATGCTGCCCCATCCGTTGCCGGCGAAGAAGTTTGCAAAGCGTATATAGCAGCTTGTCGGGTAGTTCGGATCGAAGTGGAATATCACCCTTACTCTTCCCAGATCATCTATATCTACCGTATTGGCATCTTTGTCCGTATCTTCTCTTCCTGCGGAGACTATGGCCGTAAGGGCGCTCTTGATTCTTGGCTTTTTTATATTGTATCGGGGTATGAAGGGGGTATCTATCGGAGTCGCCTCTATTGTGCTTTGAAACTGGGGGAGTTTGAGCTCTTTACTCTTTTGCGTATACTCCTGCAGGGCGTTGGGGAATTTCGCCTCTATCCTTACGGCAGTTATGAGCGCCGTGCTCTCTTTGGCCCCTTTTATATCTTTAAGGAGTGTTCTCTCTCCCGCTTTTGCTTCGAAGCTTGGGCTAAGTGCCTCTATATACTCCGAGCCGCTGTAGGCTCTGCGTACGGTCGAGGAGAGCCTATTTGAGAGATCTTTGTCTATCGGGGCTTCTACTCTCTCTTCATGGTACATAAGCATCAGGTCGTGTCTTAGTCTGGATGTGCGGCCGTTATCTTCCATCGAGCCTGCGGGCGGTTTTTTGCCTCCGCTCTTTCGGTATCTGAACGAGGGGCGGCGGAAGTCGTAGTGATCTTTGTGCGTATGTGTCGGTTCGAAGCGTCTGGCTATCTCGTAGGCGCACTCTACGGCTTTGGACTCTTTTGCGCTTTCGTTTATATTGCAGATGCGTATATCAAAGGGGCTCTTGTCGCTCTTTGCAAGGAGCGTGACGCCCTCTTGTTCACAGAGCATCTGTATAAACTCCAGGT
>JALSXE010000102.1:0-1196 GCA_027072755.1 Campylobacterales bacterium
GTGTAATACCGTGTCGTTTGGCGTATCGTTTCGCCATGCGCTGCGGATTTGTTTTGAACTGTTTTCTGCGAAAGATTACATGCCTGTGAGAAGCAGGTGTCTCTCGAATTTCCGAAAGAACAGTGTAATCGGAAAGTTCTGAAAGCACACGACCCAGATTCAGCTGCTTCAGTTTAGACTCATCTGGTGCAAATATCCTAAGGCGGTTCCCCAAAGGGAAAATATCGCTTTTGTATCCGGGAAACGTAAATCCGACCGGAACGCACCCGTCGGCATCTTTTAGAGGCACAAGGGCTACATGAAGTCGCTCGTAGAGCTTTTGCCAGATGAACCCCAGCGAGATTCCGGTATCGTCGAAGAGCCTTATCTCTCTATATATAGGCATCATTTGTCACTCTCCCCGAAGACACCGCCGCGCACCAAAACAGCCATAACGTAGTGGCGCTGATCGCTCTCGATCTCTTGGCCGGCGATTAAGGAATCAAAAAGGGTGAAAAAGTCCTCTCCATTTTTTGGATTCCTGAATGCACGGCCCAGATTTGTCACCGCTCCGTAGGGTTCGATGGCGATAGGGCGCTGCTCTTCGATGTAGTCGCTGTACCATGTGTCGATGGTGCGTAAAGCGTTTCCGATTTTTTGGGAGTGCATCGCCGCTATGCCGTCGACTTCGTAGAGAACTTTACTCTTTTTTCCCTGTCCCTTGTCCAAAACGAGCTCTTCACTCGGATATACCTCCTGAGCGTTTCCGATTTTGGCGTAGCAGACGATATCGAGCAATAAAAAGTCCTCTGAAGAAGCTAAGGTCGCAGCAATGCGGTTACCCAGCTCTTTGATCTGTTCATCTTCTTTGTCAAAATCGCGGAACGGGTAGGATTTGGCATCGAATCGCCACGATTGCGATTTTTCACCATCGTGGGTCATTTCGGTTACTATCACTTCGATCGCTTCGGCACCTACACGGTTGCGCCAGAGGAATCTGGCGTTGGCCAGGTTGAGGGCGTAGCGACGACCGAGCTCCTTAAAAGCCTCTTCGTCAATATAGTTTTGGACCGCTTGACGGTAAACTTGCAAAAAGTCCGGCTCGTTACAGGCCGCAGGTTCCAAAAGATTGCCGAGTACTTTGAGTGTGAAGTGGAGTTTGAGAGTGTCCTGATTTTCACCCAGAGCACAACTGTCTACCGTTTGAGGGTTGGGTT
>JALSXE010000103.1:0-1195 GCA_027072755.1 Campylobacterales bacterium
CTTTTTGCTGTCCGAGTGCATGTGATTGTTAGAGGGCGGCATCACTACGGCAGTGCTGCCCACATAAAATAACCTGATACTGGTAACGCTATAAAGCCAGCAAGACTGAAAAACCAATAGGAATTTCTTAGCCCCAACTTTGCTTCAATAGGAAACCAAGCAATCTTGATGGCAAATGCGATACCAAACAATGCGGCTGCTTGAAGCCAACTAACCTTATAGCCCCAATAGATCAAGAACCCCAGACCAAACAACATACCGCCAAATGCAAATATTCCGAGCATAGCCCCGAAAACTTCGCTTGCCCCCTGAAAGTTTTTGAGGTGAAGCTGTTGATAGAACAGAAAGAAACTGAAAACTGCGTAGCTAATGATTAGAATGATTGGCATGTCCATTTTTCTTTCCTACCGCTTCACACATTTGAAAGTGAGGTATTCAACATCGATTTCCTCATACTCGCCGCTTTCATTCTTATGAAGAAATTCGGGCTGGGTAGCAGCATTTAATGCCCATGAAATGGCGCCACCACCTTTGGATTTTGTATTTATCCAGCATCTGCCTTTGCTTTTGCTATATTCGCTAACATCGTTGTAGCATTCCTTTACCGTAAATAATTTGCCGTTGTCACCTTTTACCGCATCTACTTGAACAAATTTACAAGACTCAATTACGAACCCCCAACAAACATTCCCGCTTATCTTTCCAACCGCACAATACTCCGCTTGAGATTCAGTCAACACAAGGAACGCCAGCCCGAAAACGATAATGATTTTCTTCCACACCTTCACTTTTTCAGCCCTCTAACGTCCAGGGTCACTTGCCGCTATGGAGCAAGCCCGAAGGGCGCAGCGGAATAGCGGTCAAGTGCACCCTTTTGTTAGCCCATTTATATTTTTTTCGTCAATTTTTCTTTTTCGGGAACTTTCTCATCTCCTTCGTAATCGACTAATGGATAAAATTGTTTTAGGTTAATATCAGTAATAAATTCTGCTGGAATATTTTTGATTAAATTATATTTGGTGACTAACTGTTTATTTTTGTCAGTTTGTTCTAATTCCCATACCCTTCCAAATTCAGAAAGACTGTTAAAAAAGAAAACAGCTTGTTCATAAGTAGAGAGTTGCGCCCTCAGGCTCTTTATATATTGGTATTTTTCTTCAAAATTTAAGATCTTAGAATTATCAATGTACGTTAC
>JALSXE010000104.1:0-1194 GCA_027072755.1 Campylobacterales bacterium
CTCCAAAAAGCGTTGGCGGAACAGATTTTTGTAGCCAACAAGTTCTTTTAAGGGAAAACCTATGGAAAAAATTCGACTAAAACTAAAAGCGTACGATCATCGTGTGCTTGATCGGTCAGTTGCTGCAATCGTTGAAGCAGTCAAGCGTACAGGTGCCGAAATTCGCGGCCCGATTCCAATGCCTACAAAGATCCGGCGCTATACGGTGCTCAGATCACCTCACATAAACAAAGATTCTCGCGAACAGTTCGAAATCAGAATGCACGGACGTATGATAGATATCGTCTCTGCGACTCCTGATACGATAGATTCGCTCATGAAGCTCGATCTTGCGCCGGAAGTAGACGTCGAAGTACGATCTATGGGTAACAAGGGGTAACGGATGGAATTCATTGTAGAGAAAATCGGCATGAGCCGTACAATCAGCGTTCCCAGTGTTCCGGTTACGCTGCTCAAGGTACAGGATGTAAAAGTTTGTGAAGTCGGCGAAGACGGCCGTGCAATCGTGGCCTACGCGAGCGGTAAAAAACGCAACAAGGCTATCGAGGGGCAGCAGAAGAAGTACGGCCTTAGCGGCGAATACAACAGGTTCGCTACACTCAAAGTGGCAAATAGCGAAGCGGGTGATCTCGATCTCGCTCCTCTTAGCGAAGCCAAAAAGGTGAAGACGACATTCAGAACAAAGGGGCGAGGTTTTTCCGGCGTCATGAAACGCTGGAACTTTGCCGGCGGCCCGAAGAGCCACGGTTCACGCTTTCATAGAGCCCCGGGTTCCATAGGTAACTGTGAATGGCCGGGACGCGTACAACCAGGCCAGAAGATGCCCGGACAGTACGGAAACACAAAAGTTACAGTAAAAAATGAGATCGTATCGTTCGATCCCGAGAACAAGATTCTTGTGGTTAAGGGTGCCGTTCCGGGGCCTAACGGAGCGATCGGTCGAGTAAGGATTTCCAAATGAGCACGGCAGTAGTTTTGAACGAAAATCTCGAACGTGCCGGTGAAGCGGAGGTTCCGGCGAACTTCCTCGAAGCCGGTGCGCACAACCTATATATATATGTAAAAGCCTATCAGGCCTCTTTGCGCTCCAATACGGCTCACAGCAAAAACCGATCCGCGGTAAGCGGCGGTGGCAAGAAGCCGTGGGCACAGAAAGGACGCGGCGGTGCGCGCGCAGGCTCCATACGCTCGCCG
>JALSXE010000105.1:0-5051 GCA_027072755.1 Campylobacterales bacterium
GATAAAATGGACAGTACCCACTTTATCAATCAATATGATTCCATCGGTTAAAAGGTCCAGAAAAGACTCCAGGCAAGAAAATGGCTGCTCTCGCTTTAGCTCTTCATGGGTCGCATCCAGTGCGCCGTCATGGCCCACTAGATCATGTATCTTTTGGCCTTTTTTAATGGATTTAGTAATCTTCTTCCTGAACCTTTGCAAAATTTCCTTCATCTCTAAGGGAAAGAATAGTTGAGCCCAAAATAGAATTCCATTCCTTTTTTATAACTTAGTGATACCTTATCTCCTTGGGTTATCTCCACCTCATCATCCAGGAGATTCCGGGCCTTGAAGGTAAGTTTCAAATGTTTTCCAAGGTCTTTAATCACCACAAGATCCAGTTGGTGAAAAGGCTGCTCATACTGGTCTGGTTGCCCAAAAATGCCCACGCCTCTTATTCGCTTTCCAAAGACGTTATAGAGTACTGAAACAGTAAGTCCAGTATCGAGATTATCGTAACCTGCCTGAAGGTTTATCACATATGGAGATTGCCCCTGTAACTCCCTGGACGTAGTGGTAAGGATACCTTTTTTAGAGATTTCCACCCGCGATTTAGTAAAAGAAACATTTGCAGCAACGTAAAATGGCTCAAATCTTTCGGCTATAAAACCAAGCCCTTTTCGCCCATCAATCTCGATTCCTTCTATGGTTGCAGTATCTGCATTCATGAATGATAGATATGGCCTGTTGCTAGTGGCCCTGTAGGTCCGTTCAATTGGATTTTCAAGCTTTTTGTAAAAATAGGCGAAGGAAAATGTGTCCAGTTCATTAAAATACCACTCGAATCTCAGGTCATAATTTTTTAAAGTAGTGGGTTTTAGCCCGGGATTTCCAATAATCCGTTCTGAGGTAATGGGGTCTATGTATATTGAGTTTGAAAGTTCGAGAAAATCTGGATATGTCATTGTCTCGCTATATCCAATCCTTATTTGCATATTTTTCTTTGGTTTTATGCTTATGTTAAGGCTTGGATAGCTGTCCTCTACGGATATGCGTGAGCTTATCTCTGTAGGACTCAATATTTCATAAGAGCGTACAGATTCGTAAAGCCTTTCCCAACGACTCCCCCCCTGTATCCTCAACCACTCAAACGGAGACACATCTACATTTATGAACCATCCTTTTATCTCTAGGTCCCCTGTATAGGTGTCGTTATAAAATGTCTGGTCCCGCAACACAAAGTATTTTTCCACATTTTCGGGACTAAATATCTCATCTATTTCCTCCTGTAATAGCTCTCTCGGTATATTTCCTATTGTATCAAAGGTGTAGCGCCTCACCCTTGATATCCTGTCCTTGTTTAAATAGTCTTTTCCAACAGAGATACTTCCGCTAACGAATTTCTCAAAAGGAAGTTCTAGAAATACCCTATATGCATCCCCATCGTCTGTAAGTGTAGTGTATTCGTGTTTCAGGTTCTGGCCAGGAATGTTAACTAACTCATAGAATCCTCCACCTGGATGACCTGCTTGCTCCATGAACCAATATGTATAACTCCTCTCATCTGGCATATCCATTGTTGCCCTTGAATGGTCGAGTTGCCAGTCAAGTTTTACGCCTTTGAGAAAATGAAAACGATGCCCACCGCTCAACTGGTTAAAAGTGAGTTCACGTTCCTGCCATCTTAGGCCAGTAGTGCGGATAACATTTGAATTTTCATCAGTACCATCATATATCTGGGTCCTGTCGGTGGTATAACGTGAAAGTAAAAAAGTATAGTTTAGCCTGTGGGTATCATCTTTTTTAATGCCGGCACTGAGAAATGTAGCAACCTTTATATCATTTAGATAATTGTGGAATACACCACCATTATTGAGGACAAGCCCCCTGGAAGAATTGTTGTAGATATTCCTCAAAACATCTTTCCTGTGCCACTTATTTTCATACATGCCAGAAAAGATGAGACCTAATTTAAGGCCATCTGAGGGTTCAAAGAGCTTCCCTCCTGATATCCCAAGACCCATCCCTGGTGGGAAACGCCTGGAGTTGAGTGAAGAGTTATTCTTGAATTTTGTAGCAAGGTATTTTAGATCGTTAAAGTCATAGTGCTCTTTTGGAGTGAAGGGAAGCTCTCTTGTCCCATCGTCAATGCCTGTCCAATCCCTCTTCCCTCCCTTATAGGTGTAGCCCCTTTCCCATGTACCAAGGTCCATATAAATTAGTGACATTCCAAGATTCAAAAAAGATGACTCAGGTATGCTCTTTGTCTTCAATATTACTGCTCCACCTCCAAATGCCCCTGGCATGTCCGGGGTATAGGTCTTTTTCAGGACAATGCTCTTTAATACGCCGGTGGGGAATATGTCCAGAGGCACTACCCTTTTTGTAGGCTCTGGGCTGGGAAGCTGTGCACCATTTAAGAGCGTAACATTATATCTTCCCCCAAGGCCACGAATAAATACATATTTATCATCCACAACCGTTATACCAGTGGCCCTCTTTACGGCCTGTGCAGCATCTGAATCACCAGATTTCTTGAACTGTTCAGTCCCAATTATGTCAATGATGTCAGAAACATTTTTTCTCTCAAAGGCCATTTGTGAGAAACTTCCTTCTATTCTGGGAGCGGTCACTTTAAAGGCTTGGAGCTCCATACCAGCAGGAGCGAGATTGACTACACGTTCTATTGTGCTATTTGCAGTTACTACGATATTTTTAATATTTTTTATGGAAAATTCCGGATGAATTACACCTATTGTATAATTGCCAGAGGGTAAATAGATCTCACAAATACCTTTCTCATCACTCTTACACCCCCCCTCAACCCCTTTTATCACGGCATTTGCACCCTTTATAGGATTCTTGTCCTCAATATTCACTATGTGTAGCCTCAAAAAACCGGTCCCGCCAGTGGAGTGAGCTCCCTTTTTTTCTTTTTCTTTGAAGGCCGTTGGAACGCCTCTTTCTACACTTTGAGGGAGGTCAAATTCAATCTCAATTGTCCCCCCGTGAGTGAGATAAAAAAAATAACGGGATTCCTCGCCCTTAAATACCTTTATCTGGACCTTCTTAGATATCCTCCCTATCTTCACTACTGCCTCATAATCACCTGGAGATAACCATTTTTCTATCTTTCCATCAGAATCAGGCAAAATTTCTCTAATCTTTCCATTATCGTTGAGATATAGTCTAGCTCCTCTGGAATGCGCCCCTGATTGAAAAAAGTAGGCACTAAAAAGGCCCAGTTCCATGTTCGTTTGCTGAAAATACGTAGAGGCAATAAGGTAGCTTTTAGAGCAAGTGATAATCATAAATGATATCAATACACAAAAGATAAAATTAATCCTCTTCATGGACACTCCGAGCCTTCTCTCTTACACTGATCTATAATCTGGCGTAACCTGAGTACACTTGGAAAAAGCGTCGGACTTTTCACTTCTTCCAAAAGAGATTGGGCCTCTTTTAGATTCTCGCTATGTACAAGGGCATATGCATAGGCGTATTTGACCCTGTCATCTTCTAAAAGCCCGGTCCGTTTGAGGTCAAACAGCATATTTACTACCATGTCAAATGCCCTGAGATCCAACAATATTCCCATTTTTTGTAATATCTTTGACCTCTGATCTAGTACTTTTGAGTTGAGATATAATGCCTTTGAATAAAAGTGTGCCCTCTTGTAAAGTTCGCTGGCATCCCTGGCATATTTAGGGATAGACATGCTTAGTGCCTCAAATCTCATGGCAGAGGAACTGATCTTGCCGAGTTTCACATATACATTGGCAAGGGCAACTTGAATGGAAGGTGAATCAGGAAACAGGAGGCTCCCTTCCCACAGAAGGTCCCGAGCATCCTTCAATCTTTTTGCCCTGACCAGGGCCTTGGCTATTAAGATATAGTCTTTTTTAGAATAATCTCCATTTTTTATTATTTCCCTTGCAACATCAATCGCCCCTTTATAGAGCCGTAGCTCCATAAGATAGTAGAACTTTTGTTTTAAGAATATAGACTCATACGGGAAAAGTCCTTTCCCCCTGTCTAGCCAGTAGATTGCCATAGCAGGCTCACGGAGCTTCCATAGGCAATCACTTCTTAAAAGGATGTACTTTGGTCTCGATATTCCCAAATCCCCTGCCATTTCCAGATCGGATAGGGTTTTTCTATAGTCTTTAAGCCTGTAATGGCAATTTGCCATGTAAATATAAACAGATGGATCCGTCTGACCATTTTCTATGGACAGCTTAAATGAATCAACTGCCCGTGAAAATTGAGAGTTTTGAGTATAGGCAAGGCCAAGGATGGTATAATATAGGGGCAAATTGAGCTTTTCCTTCACAGGATCAACACCTTTAAGTACATTTAATGCCCTCTTCACAAATCCGTCAGAGAGCAACCTTGAGGCAATAGCAATATAATCCACCCTTTGTGGTGTATCTTTTTTCTTCGCAAGAGATGGCCGGGGAATAGCAGACACCAATAGAAAAGAGCTGAAAAGTGCGATGAACAATATGAAACTGGAACTTTTCTTTACAATTCTCATGATGATCATTAATTCCCTTTTAATCCAGTGAAAAGACTATCTTCTGGGTCGCCCAGACCTTAACAGGACGCCCCTTGTAATATGCTGGTTTAAAATGCCATTTTAAGACTGCATCCCTTGCTATTTCATCAAAAACTCCTGGGGGCTTACTATCTAATAAAGCGATATTTTTAATATTTCCTCCTTCATCAATGAGTAGGTTGAATGTCACATACCCTTCAACCCCCAATAGCCTTTGTTTCCTGGGGTATTCAGGCATGACCGTCTCTATCGGCTTTAGAGGGCTGTCCACGGCCTCAGGGGTCATGATGAGACCTTCATCGTCCCCTTGCTTCAGATATTTTTCTATATTCCCGATTGAGTCACCAAGATTTAACTTAGGGATATCCACCTTCACCCCTGAGATATTCGTATTGAGAAAAGGCGGTGGAGGCGCAGTGGATTTTTTACTATTAACTTTTTTCACTTTACGTCTCTTTCTTACCTTTGAAATCTGTGGATTCTTGGGTTTTCTCCGCTTTATTTCTACTGCCTG
>JALSXE010000106.1:0-1189 GCA_027072755.1 Campylobacterales bacterium
AAACATCGACATGCTCTCGCTCTCGAGAGCGCTGCAGGACAGGGTGAAGGTGTGAAAATTCCAAGCCTTTTTATGACTACGCTTTTAAGTCGAGAGGGCTTATGATTTTTCCTCTGTTCATCTCGGTCACCACATGGGTATAAATCATCGTCGTCTCTACGCTTTTATGCCCTAAAAGCTCCTGAATACTCCGCAAGTCCACACCGATTTGCAGCAGATGCGTGGCATACGAATGTCGAAAAATATGTGAAGTGACCCGTTTATGAATACCGGCTTTAATAGCTGCTTGTCTGATATTTCTCCCTAATGTCTTTTCATGCACATGATGCCTGCGTATAATGCCGCTGCGAGGATCTTTGGAAACGTTTCTCATGGGAAAAAGAAACTGCCACTTCGTCTCATATCCGGCATTTGGGTACTTTCTTTCCAGCGCATAAGGCATAAAGACACTGCCATACCCGTTCGAAAGGTCTTTTTCGTGTAGTTGTTCCACATATTCTACCTGAGCACCGAGACGCTGTCTTATAACCTGAGGCAGAGGTACGGTACGGTCTTTAAGACTTTTGCTGTCCCAGATATAGACCTTGTCAAATCCGAAATCTATATCTTTAATGCGAAGATTAAGCACCTCCTTCATCCTCAGTCCGCACCCGTACATCATCTGTACCATCAGCTGATAGATACCGGTGAGTTCTCCTATAACTCTTTTTACCTCTTCTTTTGTAAGTACCTGAGGAATATGTTTTCTCTCTTGAGCCCTAAGGGCCTGTATGTTCCAAGAGCTGACATCGATACCAAGCACCTCTTTGTAAAGAAATAAAACGGCAGAAAAGGCTTGGTTTTGTGTAGTTGGAGACACTTTTCTCTTCACCGCGAGATATGTCAAAAACTGCTCTATCTCAGATTTCGCCATCTCTATGGGGTGTCTCTTTTTGTGAAACAGGATATAGTGCTTTATCCAATAGATATAGGCTCTTTCAGTCGAAAGACTGTAATGCTTTAAGCGAATTTTATCACGGACTATATCAAGAAGTTTTTTCCTGGGTCGATGCATTTTTTCCTCCAGATATAAGAGGACATTCTGTCTGTTAATGCCGAAACAGAACAATTAACAGACATTTTGTCCTTATAATACTCATTATCCTGAAAAAAGGACATAAGTAATTTTCGAAATCGTATACTATTCTTT
>JALSXE010000107.1:0-5047 GCA_027072755.1 Campylobacterales bacterium
CAACTTCTACAAAGAGTTCACAAATACCGACGAGGAGTCGGAAGCTGCCGCGGAGCCGTATCTGGGAACGGACAAGATGGCCGTTGAAGCGGCTCTTGAGAAGTGTGAGCAGTATGCGCCGTGGACGATGGAGAAGATGTACAAGGCGGGTGGATTCCTGCAGCTCAACGAGAAGGCCGGAAAGACTTCACCCCTCTATTCGGACAGGCCGTTCTTCACTTTCGAAGACCATCTCTATAAGTTCGAGAGGCTGGAGACGCTCAGCGGACGACAGACGTTCTATGTCGACCATCCGATGTTCATCAAACTGGGAGCGGCGACAAATACCGGAATGGAAGGGATAAGGCCGCAGGGCAACCGCTACCCGTTCGTGCTGATGACCCCGCATGCACGCTGGTCTATCCACTCCAACTATAAGCAGAGCAGGATTCTACAGCGCCTTCAGAGGGGAGTGCCCTATGTTCAGGTCAACAGAATGGTAGCCAAGAAGAAGGGAATAGAGGACGGCGATACGATTCGCATCTTCAACAGCATCGGAGAGTTCTACGCCATGGCCAAAGTCTCAAGCTCGTGCCCGCCGGACGGACTCGTGATGGAGCATGGATGGGAGCCTTATATGTACAAGTTCAAAAAGGGCCACAACGAAGTGGTCCCGACCGCTCTGAACCTGCTCGAGATGGCCGACGGGTGGGGGCACCTGAAGTTCGGCGGCCTTTGGGACGGAAACCAGTATGCATACGACGGTGCTATAGACTTCGAAAAGGCCGATGTATGAGAGTTTTCGACAGAAATAGCGATGCCGGTCTCCGTGGGGCGGGTAGCCCGTCTGCAGCCGGATGCACCCATATAGAATATGCGATCGATGCGAGAGAAGGAGAATAACCGATGTCCAAAAGACAATTAGCAATGGTAATGGATTTGAACAAATGTATCGGATGCCAGACCTGTACCGTGGCGTGTAAAACGCAGTGGACCAACCGCAACGGCCGCGAGTATATGTACTGGAACAATGTCGAAACCTATCCGGGTACCGGCTATCCGAAAAACTGGATGGAGCTCGGCGGCGGATTCGACGAATCGGGCGATCTTCAGGCGGGAGTGGTCCCCAATATAGAGGCGGATTACGGCGTACCCTGGGACTACAACCATGATCAGCTGCAGTTCGGTGCCCAGCTCAAGCCCGATGTCGAGCCTACATGGGGGCCCAACTGGGATGAAGACGAAGGTGCGGGAGACTTCCCGAACGACAACTACTTCTTCTATATCCCGAGGATCTGCAACCACTGCTCGAATCCGGGCTGTCTGAGCGCGTGTCCGAGGGATGCGATCTTCAAGCGCGACCAGGACGGCGTAGTTCTCGTGGACCTCGACCGTTGCCAGGGATACCGCTACTGTATAGCGGGGTGTCCTTACAAAAAGATCTACTTCAACCCCAAGATCAGCAAGAGCGAAAAGTGTATCCTCTGCTTCCCGAGGGTCGAGAAGGGGCTTCCCCCGGCGTGTGCGCAGCAGTGTGTCGGACGAATCCGATTCGTCGGCTTTCTCGACGATGAGGAGGGGCAGGTACACAAACTTGTTCATAAATATAAAGTCGCTTTGCCGCTTCGCAGTGATTACGGTACACAGCCGAACGTATACTATGTACCGCCCACCGAGGCTCCGCCCAAATTCGATGCAGAAGGAAGGATCATAGAAGGAAGCAATCGTGTACCGATGGAGGAGTTGGAGCTGCTCTTCGGTCCGCAGGTGCACGATGCGATGAAGACGCTTCGTGCCGAGATGAAGAAGCGAAAAGAGACCGGCAAGAGCGAATTGATGGATATTTTGATCGCCTACAAGCACTCCGACATGTTCAGACTCGACCAGGAGTACTACCAGAGTATCGCAAAAAAAGAGGGCCTGTCGCTCGCGCCGATAGACAACCGCTATATGCAGGGCAAAAACAGCCCCAATAAATTCAAGTTCAAGGTGGTGGAATATGACTAAGACAACTACTGCACTGCTGGCGACCTCGCTTGTCGCTACGGCCCTTCTTGCTGACGGTGTCGTACTGGCTCAGAAGACCGAAAGGGATGTGACTAGGCTGACACCGACATCGAAAGCGTGGGAGTATGTCAAGGCGACTACGATCCACCTATATCCTCAAACCGCCCTTGTTCTGAACGACAAAAAGGCGAATGAACTAAACAGCAACGTAAAGGCGAAAGAGGCTCGTGTAAAGGCGATTCACGACGATAAAAACATAGCCTTCCTGCTGGAGTGGCCCGACGGGACGCGTTCTATTCAGAGGGGTTACAAGTCGGATGTCTATGCCGACGGATTCGCGGTTCAGTTTCCCGTGAACTACAAAGATCCGAAAAAGCTTCCCTATATAGGTATGGGTAGCGACGGAAGAGCCGTAGTGATCCATCTGCAAAAGGCTGTCGAGAAGATATACGAGCCCAACGGCAACGGCGACGTATCTATGCAGCAGAACGTTTTGAGCAAAAACGCTTTCGGAGATAGCGCGGAGGAGTTTGCACGGAAAGTTGGAGCGCTGGCGGTAAAGGATTATCAGCGCTCTTTCGTCTCCGAGGGGTTTCGCTCCATGACGGAGATAAAAGACGGCAGCGAAAAGTTCGATGCCGATATGAGCTACTCCGACAATGTATGGAGAGGAACGCTCATAAGACCTCTTAAAGACGGTTATCTAAATCTAAAAGGTGCTTTCCCCGTAGCGTTTGCCGTTTGGGACGGGGCGAGGCTCAATCGTGACGGACAGAAACTTCTTTCGGGCTGGACCGCCGTCAAACTTGTGGACAGCAGCGGTGGAGAGAAGCTTGTAGCGGAGCTTACCGCTGCCGCCAAGGGGGATGCGAAGCACGGGAAGGAGCTGATAGAGCAGAACGGATGTACGGGATGCCACCATATAAGCGGTCTAAGCGGAGCAAGCTATATGGCGCCGGGCCTGGACAATGTAGGCGGCTACTCCACGTCCGCCTATCTCAGGGAGTCTCTCGTGGATCCGAGTGCAGTGGTAGTTCCCGGATATAACAGAAACGCCCACCCGAGCGCCGTATGGTACAACCTCGATCACGGAAAGCGTATCTCTACGATGCCCCCGTATCCGTTAGACGACAAGAGTCTTGATGATATGGTCGCGTATCTGAAAACCCTCAAATCGGAGGTGAAATGATGAAAAAGGTTTTAATGTTCGCACTCTCTGCAGCTTTCGCCGCCGCACTCTTCGGCTCGAGCGAAGAGATAGAGAAGAAGGGGTTTCTGACAACAAAGTGGTGTGCCGAAAACGACATGTTCAAAGACTGCAGGCTCGAGAGCGCGGTCTGCGGGTACGGCGGGTGCTTCAAGAGCTGGAATTTCGGCGATCCGATAAAGGAGGAGCTCGTTCTATATGTCCACGATGACGGGAAGTATTACAGAGTAAGTCTCGACAAGATAAGTCGAAGCGAGCTCGATGAGGCGATAAACAGGAATGAAGTGACCATAATAGGATCGTATGACGAAAAAGAGAATACGATCCATGCGACCGAGTTCAAAGCTCCGCCTCCGCCCAAAAAGTCGTTCTTCAAAGGGTGCCTCTGATACCGCTTCGCCTCTTTGGCGGGGATGTCCGCACGACAATTCGGATGCCGTGGCCGAACCTGCTTTGGCCGCGGTTTTTGCTATCATACTCTTCCAACAAGTTTCAGGGGATTCAATAATGGATGATAGAACGAGACTCTACATTTACGCGTTTTTGTCGCGGGTCTTTACGGAAGAGCTTGACGATAAGGCGATCGCCGATCTTGCCGCCAACGAAGAGCTGTTGAAGACGATAGGCGAAGAGACGTTCGAGTGGTTTTCGAAAAGAGATGCAGAGACAATCAGGGAGGAGCTCAATGTCGACTACAACTCCCTGTTCGTTGTTCACAACCACCCTATAGAGTCGTCGGTTATGGATAGCAAAAACGAAATTCTGATAGGCCTGCAAAACCCTGTTATGCAGTTCTATTTCAGCCGCGGCTACGACCTGAATCTCGAAAGCTCGAAACTGTATGTTCCGGACCATGCCGGTATAGAATTCGGATTTGTACAGAGCATGATAAGCCAGAACGATCTTGTGGCCCAGGCGGAGTTCCTTCATGACCATCTGATAAGATGGATCGTACCTTTCCTGCTGGCGGTCAAACCTATGGCCATGACCCCTTTTTACAGGGATCTGTGTGACTTTACCGTAGAGTTTCTGCTGTCCGACTACACTCAGGTTAAAGAGCGTGCGGGAGATGCGGATGCGTAGTGAGAGCGCAACTGGGTCGGAGCTCTTCAGTTTCGACTACTTCAGCTGCTTAAGAAGCGACTATGCGAAAAACGAGTGTTCGATATGTATCGATCTTTGCCCCGAAGGTGCGATGGTATTTGACAGAAGCAGACTTACCCTTGATTCCAAAAAGTGTACAGGATGTGCGGCGTGCATAGGAGGATGCCCGACCGAAGCGCTAGCAAGCGAACTCTTCGATCCGAACCGTTTCGCCATAGAGTTTCCCGGCAGAAGCGGGAATATGATCTCCTGCAAAGAGAGTGTTCCGTGCCTGGGGGCGCTTTCGGTCGAACATCTGATAACCATAGCGATAAGAAGCGAGAGTGAGATCGTTTGCGATCTCTCCCACTGTAAAGAGTGCCCGGTAAATTCGAACGCTCTTGTGCAAAAGAGCATTGAAAAGGCGATAGATGAGGCTCAAGGTTTTTTGGATGCTGCGGGCATAAAAAAGAGAATTTCTGCAGTGACGGAAGTTTCACAAAGCGAGACGGACATCGGCAGGAGAGGGCTGTTCAAAAAGCTTGCGGGCATAGCTTCGGAGATCGGTGAAGAGCGGACTCTCGGCGAGATCGCATCGAGAGGGGATGAGAGAGTGCCGCTAAAAAGGATACTGCTTAAAAACTCCCTAAAAAATGTATCTGAAGATTTTGAGGGCACTGCTCTGTCTGGCCCCACGTTTTCGTTTGTCGCCGATAAAAAGATAGATGCAGACACCTGCACAAACTGCCAGGAGTGTGCTATGTTCTGCCC
>JALSXE010000108.1:0-1186 GCA_027072755.1 Campylobacterales bacterium
ATGCCTCAATGACGATAAGTGTCCTATCGATAAGGTCACAAAATCTAACCTTAAGTTTCTAATAGGTCTTCGTCATGAGATAGAACATCAAATGACAACTAAAATTGACGACTATCTTAGTGCTAGGTTCCAAGCATGTTGTCTTAATTATAATTATTACGCTAAGAAGCTATTTGGAAGCCAATTTGACACTGATAATCACCTTTCCTTTTCTTTGCAATTCTCGTCAATTCAGGAGGAACAAATAACTCAACTTAGAGAGTTTAACGAATTACCTAAAAATATCGCCTCTTATATCAATGATTTCGATAGTCATATTTCTGATGAAGATTTCAACGACATGCGATATTCATACCGCGTTTTGTATGTGCCAAAATCAGTGAATCGGAAAGGTCAGGCTGATAAAGTTATAGAATTCATACCAGCAAGTTCTCCAGAAGCAAAAAAATTAAATGCAGAATACGTTCTGATTAAGGAAAAAGAAAAGCCGAAGTATTTGCCAAGTCAAATTGTGAAAATAATGAAAGATGAAGGCTTTTCAAAATTCGGAATGTATCAACATACTCAACATTGGAAAAGTTTGGATGCAAAAAAGAAAGGTAAGGGCTTCGGAGTGCAAGTTGCCAAGACATGGTATTGGTATGATTCATGGTTGAAAGAAGTGCGTAAACACTGTAGGAAGAATGCTGCTAAGTATAAGGAAAGCACATAACAATCGGCTGCAAAATGGTATAGGGGTCAGTCGCTACCTTAAAAGCACCCAAAAAACATAACAATGCTACCGATATGTTCATGGCTTTGCAAAGAAGGGGTACGGGCTACTCCTCTTTATACTTCTCCCCGCTTTTGTAAAGCGAGTGTGCTATGACAAGCAGCTTTCTCATCACCGCAACCTGCGCAGCGGTGGTATGCTTGCCGCTATTTTTAACTCTTTCGTAATAGGCTTTGAGTTTTGCATTGTGTCTTATGGCTACCATAGCCGGCATAAAGAGTGCCCCTCTATAGATCTTGTCGCCTGCCTTGGAGATCTTCACCTTTCCTCTTATGGAACTGCCCGATTCCCTTATCACCGGATCAAGTCCCGCAAGAGAGACGATCTGCCTTTGGTTGGCATCGGGGTAACGCAGAAACAGATGCAGCAAGATAAGTGAGGTCAGCTCTCCTATCCCTTTGATGGAGACAATGG
>JALSXE010000109.1:0-5027 GCA_027072755.1 Campylobacterales bacterium
AGCGTTCACTCTGAGCCAGGATCAAACTCTCCATAAATGAATTGTTCGTCCTTATCGACTATCTGCAAGGTTTTTTAAAAACCCGCAAAAAAATCACTCAAAGGTCGTTACTTATCTATCACTCGGTTGTCAAAGATCTCGCTATTTTAAATAACGCCGACAAACTCTTGAACCCTCGACTCGAAGGCCTTTCTGTTTGTGGACGGGAATTATAGCACCATAGAAACAGGTTGTCAAGGGAAAACGTGAAGATTTTTGCAAAATTCTTTGATATTTTTAGAAGTACGTTTTGACAATCTATCAGCATATTGTCTAATTTTGTGCATCGTGCATAAAACAGAAGTCAGAGTTTTGCAGGTTCAAAGAAGTCATAGGGCTTGGAAGGCCCTGCTAAATTACGGGCTTTGGCCCGATATTACGTATATATATCTTAAGAGGACTATTGGACAGACTTACCCGCAAATGGAAGCAGTGCGCTCCCCCAAGTAAGCCCACCGCCGAAAGCGTCAAGCAGCATGGTGTCTCCATACTGTAGCCTGCCGCTCTCCCATATGTCGTTCATCGCCATCGGGATTGAGGCGGAGGATGTATTTCCGTATTTGCTTACGGTAAGTACAACCTGCTCCTCCGATAGTTTCAGAGCATCCCCTACCGCTTTTATGATTCTATAATTCGCCTGATGGGGGATAAAGTGTTTAATCTCATCGGAAGTTATCCCGTTGTCGTTCAGAATGTTTACAACATCGCTTGTAAGTGTACGGACGGCTATCTTGAATGTCTCGTTCCCCTTCATCTTCATGGTGCAGAGCTTCTCTTCAATAACCTTTTGAGAGCAGGGGTTTTTTACACCACATCCTGGAGTCATGAGAAGATCTCCGTAATTTCCGTCGGCCGATACATGTATATCGGTAATTGCTTCGTTCTTTTTCCGGGTTGCACTCACTACGGCCGCACCTGCTCCGTCACCAAACAGGACACATGTGGTTCTGTCGGTATAGTCGACGATCGCACTCAACTTCTCGGCACCTACGACAAGAACGTTTTTTTTCATTCCGGACTCTATAAAGGCCTTTGCTATGGCCAAAGCATAAATGAATCCCGTACAGGCTGCGGAGATATCAAAAGCCGTTACGTTTGTTCTGCCGAGTTTCGATGCGATGACGCACGCTGTCGACGGCATACAGAGATAATCCGGCGAGATGGTGGCACATACAATCATATCGATATCGTTTATCTTCAGACCGGCACGACTGATCGCGACTTTTGCTGCTTCTACACCCATATCACTTGTCAACTCATCTTCTCGTGCGATCCTCCGCTCTTTGATTCCGGTGCGTTTGGATATCCACTCATCCGTCGTCTCTACCAGAGATTCGAAATCCCTGTTTGTCATAACCTTTTCGGGAACATATGCACCTATAGATTTTAAAGCGGCTTTCATTACTCACATACCTTTACGAATTCATAGATTCGAGACGTTCTCTTATCGCTTTGTTTACATCCGACTCAACAAACCGTATCGCTTGAAACATCGCATTTTTTATCGCTTTCGGATTGCTCTTGCCGTGACTTATTATCGTGCACCCTTTGACACCCAAAAGCGGTGCGCCGCCGTACTCTGCGTAGTCGGTCTGCTTTTTCAGCTTCCTAAAGACTCTCTTCATCAATATAGCGCCCGCGATCGCTACCGGAGAGTGTTTTATCTCCGACTTCAGGTAGTGGCTTATTGTATCCGCGACACCTTCACTTGCCTTGAGCAGAACATTTCCAACAAAGCCGTCGCAAACAACTACGTCTACAGAGCCGTTGAATATATCTCCCCCCTCTACATTGCCTACGAAGCTATCGAGCTGACTAATTAAGGGGTAAGCCGCCTTGGTGACCTCGTTGCCCTTAGAGGGCTCTTCGCCGTTTGAGAGAAGACCGACTTTCGCTTTTGTGCACCCCAAAACCTTGTTTGCATACGCATCTCCCATCACGGCAAACTGAAAGAGGTTTTCGGCATCGCAGTCGACGTTGGCTCCCACATCGAGCACTACAGTCATCTTACCGGTCTTCGATGTAGGCATGAAAGTTGCTATGGCAGGCCTTGATATCCCTTTGATGCGACCTATTCGAAGCGTCGCGAGGCTCATAGTGGCACCGCTGTGGCCTGCAGAAACCACGGCATCGGCCTTACCGTTTCTAACAAGATCGACCGCAACGTATATAGAAGAGTTTCTTCTTTTGAGAGCGTCTGTAGCGTGCTCGTGCATAGATATGACATCATCGCAATGAACGATCTCGACACGCTTTTTGTATTTTGGTGGAATGAGAGGAGCTATTTTGGTCTCATCCCCCACAAAAATAGGAAGGTAATCTCGCTTTTTCAGGGCGAAAATTGCCCCTTCTACAATCGGGTAGTGACCGAAGTCTCCGCCCATTGCATCAATGGCGACTCGGACCATCTACGCTTTGTATTCACCTGTAAATTTGTTCATACGGTGGGGCATTCTCCAAGTACCGTCTTTGTCTTTTACCGGTCTTGCAAGAGTGAGCTTGTAGTGGGTTCTTCTTTTCGCCGCACGAGTTTTGCTGTTTCGTCTCTTTGGTACTGCCATCTTCTTCTCCTTGACTTGTTTATATCAAATTTCAATTTCAAAATCTTCTTCACCTTCACACTCTGGACAAAGGTGATATTGACTCACGATCGATGCGATTTCACTTCTGCAAACCGAATCGAAATCGACAACTCCGTCGAGGCATTCTATCATATCTAGCGACTCTTCCACCTTAACCGGCCTATCAACGGCTTCGAGAACGAAAGATTCCTCCACCGGAGCGCTGAAGCTGCTCCCGCAGCGGTCACATACAAAAACGGCTTTCCCCTTAAGCCTTCCTTCGATTGTGACTCTATCTCTACCGCTCCTGTGAAATGTCCCGAAACACTCTATCCCATCCTCTTTCAGACGGAATTTGCCGGGAGACTCATGAATCTTGCGAAGTGGAATCTGCATCAGACGGTATTCAGCTTATCTCTCTCTGTGCAAAGAAAAATGCAATCTCTTTTTCGGCATTTTCGAGGCTGTCGCTTCCATGAACCGCGTTTGCGTCTATGCTTTGTGCAAAATCCGCTCTTATGGTTCCCGGAGCCGCCTCTTTAGGATCCGTTGCACCCATCAACTCACGATTTTTCGCAACTGCGTTTTCCCCTTCGAGCACCATGACTACAACCGGACCGCTGGTCATGAACTCGACAAGTTCACCGAAAAAAGGTCGCTCTTTATGAACGGCGTAGAACTCGCCGGCATCCTGCTCGCTGAGCTGCAACTTCTTCATTGCCGCTATACGAAGGCCATTGCTTTCGAATCTGTCGATAATCTTTCCGATCACACTCTTTGCAACCGCATCCGGTTTGATAATAGAAAGCGTTCGCTCCATGATGATTCCTCATAAATAAAATGGGTGGAATTATACATGAAGTTAGTTTAAGATTCTTTAAAAGGTGGAAATAACGTTTCGTGAAAGAGGTTTCGGCAGAAAAGATCTGCCGAAACAGTAGACAAGAGAGAGGTTTTTATTCTACCACAGGCTGATGCTCTGTACGGGCCTCTTCGGAGATATCGTCGCGGCAGGTAGCGCCTTCGGCACACACATCCCACACTATACAACCTTCAGTGGGGCATGCAGTCGCACATGCCGGCTCGTCATGGTATCCAACACACTCTACACACTTGTCTGCATATACGTAATAGATCTCTTCTCCAGTCGGATTATCCTCGTCATCAACTATCGCTTCTACCGGACACTCGTCTATGCAAGCACCGCAGTTAATACAGGTATCTGTAATCATTACAGCCATTCCCAGCTCCTTTTTTCAAATTTAATCATCCGTACTATAACACAACAATTTTAAAAAGTATTTAAATGGCTCTCTTAGAGTCCCAGAGCACTTTTGAGTGCTTCTACTTTGTCTGTTTTCTCCCAGGTAAAGTCTGCAAGTTCGCGCCCGAAATGGCCGTATGCGGCTGTTTTTCTATATATG
Source organism: Campylobacterales bacterium (assembly GCA_027072755.1). Taxonomy (GTDB): domain Bacteria; phylum Campylobacterota; class Campylobacteria; order Campylobacterales; family Hydrogenimonadaceae; genus Hydrogenimonas. The sequence goes on from JALSXE010000109.1 coordinate 4,025, forward strand.
GGACGGAGCAGATCGAGCGAATCAATTATGCCTTTGGGGGTCAGATCGAAAAGTTCACGGATAGAGCTTTCGATCTTATTTTCATCCACTTTTCCGGTTCCGTGCGTATCTACCATGATCGATACAGGCTCAACCACCCCTATGGCGTATGCGATCTGTATCGTCACTCTGTCACAGGCACCCGCAGCTACAAGATTTTTCGCAACATATCGCGCCGCATAGGCCCCGCTCCTGTCTACCTTCGTAGGATCCTTGCCGCTGAACGCGCCGCCGCCGTGGGGGCAGCTGCCGCCGTATGTATCAACAATAATTTTCCTTCCTGTAAGTCCGGCATCTCCCTGCGGTCCGCCTATGACAAAACGTCCCGTCGGATTGATATGGTAGGTTATATTGTCATCTATAAGCTCTTCGGGGATTACCTTGTACACGAGCTCTTCGATGATCGCATTCTTCAGCTTCTCCTGCGATATGTCAGGGTCGTGCTGGGTGGAAACGACTATCGTCTTTACCTTTTTCGGCACACCGTCAACATACTCTACTGTGACCTGAGCCTTGCCGTCGGGACGTAAAAAAGGGAGTGTTCCGTCTTTTCTGGCTTTGGCCAACCCCTCTGTCAGCCGATGGGCAAGATAGATCGGAAGAGGCATCAGCGTCGGAGTCTCACGACACGCATAACCGAACATCAGACCCTGGTCTCCGGCACCGATCGCACCGCCGCTTTGATCTACTCCCTGGTTGATATCGGGCGACTGTTCTCCGACTCCGTTTAAAACTCCGGCAGATCTATAGTCGAAGCCGTAGAGCGCGTCCGTATATCCTATCTGGCGGACGACCTCTCGTGCGATATCCTGCATCGGGGCGTAGGTTTTGGTTTTGAGCTCGCCGGCTATGACGCAAAAACCGTTCGAAAGCAGCGTCTCGCATGCAACCCTGGCGTTGGGATCACGTTCGATGATATAGTCCAGAATCGCATCGCTTATCTGGTCGGCCATCTTGTCTGGAT
>JALSXE010000110.1:0-5026 GCA_027072755.1 Campylobacterales bacterium
CTCCAACGCCGTGTCGGACGTTCTTAGAAACGTTCAGGGCGTCGAGCCCACATGGCCTGCGAAATGGACGCAGCCCACAACGTTCACGACTCTGGCTTCGGCTACGAAAGAGTACCAGATCTGCCTTAAGTGCCACTCCTACTGGGCCCTCGGGCCGACCCAGTCGCAAAATGCGGGCGAAGTAGCTACGGGAGCCACAAGCAGTTGGATAGACAACGAGAACATGTACGCCACCGACCAGGCGTTCGAGTTCAACCCCAACAACAAGTCGGCCCACCCGGTCATCATGGCGCTTAACGATATGCCGGGTTCGTACGAACCCAAGGCGGTTCGGGTGGAAGCGCTTCTCTACCCATGGAACCAGAACCCCGGAACGCAGACGATGTACTGCTCTGACTGCCACGGCGCGGAGAACGAAGACAGCGGCGACCCCAAGGGTCCGCACGGATCGAGCTACAACTTCATGCTCAAAGGTCCCAACAAGTACTGGCCCACGAAACCGGACGGTACACTCTTTTCCACAGGTGACATACAGGCGGACGGATCGGTTCCCGATCTCTTCTGCGCAAACTGCCACAATCTAAACTACCCCCACAAACAGTGGGCATGGAGGATGGAGAGATTTGATTTCGCCTGTGTGAAGTGCCACGTAGCCGTTCCGCACGGCTCTCCCGTTTCGAGGCTGATCGGTTACGACAACTTCCCCGAGCCCTACAACTACAACTACAACGGCACGAAACAGCTGGTTATAAACGGTTATAAAAAGGCGAATCCGCAGGGAAATTACTCATCAAGCAATGTCTATTCGCCGGGATGCGGAGGCGGCGGATGCCACGGAGGACAAGATTATCCTTATGCAGACAACGGAGCCGGGTATGACCCAGTTGATCCGCTTCCGTAAAACTTATGCAGGGATTCTTGCCCTGCTGTTTATAAGCGTTTTATTTCCCTCTCTATCTATAGCAAATGATGATAAAGGCAGGATAAAAGAGACTATTATCTCTTACAACCGCGCCCTGATAGAAGCGGCGAAAAACCCCTCTTTTTTGAAAGATTTCGGCGATGAGCGCAAATTCGAGCCCTTTGCCGAAAAGAGAGTTGCGCAAAAGCTCTATATTTGGATAAAATCGTGGCACGAGAACAATCTCTATATGGATGCGAATCTCGTTGATATAGTATTCGAAAAGATCGACGTTGAAAACGCAGAGGCGGAGGCTGTTACAGACGAGACCTGGAAGTACCGCTATTTCCGCCATATTGATGTAAACAGAACGGCGGAGGCGTGGCCGAAGGCGAAAATATATTACAAAGTCAGATACCGTCTCCTCTCCAAAAACGGTAAATGGAAGATCGAAAATATAAAAGTACTCTCGGAAAAAGAGCTGAAACAGTGAACAGACGCCGAAAGAGGGTCTCTATATTAAACAAAAATAAAATTTATCTATTGATATAGTTTTGTATTGCATTGCTTACCACTAAAGCTATAGAGTACGGTATTGACCGCTTCAAAAATGGTTTGAGACTTCCGACGTCTACGTTTGCAAGCTTTTATCGGCTACCTTGGAAGCGAAGCTTCGCAGGCGGTATGATAAACCATTTTCGAGACGGGTCAAACATTCAACCAAAAGGGGACTTATGACGAAGCTATTAAAATCGGTGTGGTCACTGCTCATTTCGATGAAGACGATGGTGATATTGACGATCATATTCGCTATCTCTATTGCCGTGGCGACTTTTATAGAAAACGACTACGGCACGGAGACGTCGTGGGCGCTGGTATACGGAGCCAAATGGTTCGAGGCACTTCAGATACTTCTGGCTATCAACCTTATAGGCAACATATTCCGTTTCAAACTCTACAAGCCGAAAAAGCTTCCCGCCTTCATCTTCCATACAGGCTTCCTGATAATCCTTCTCGGATCGGGGCTCACACGATATCTCGGTTACGAGGGTGTGATGCACATAAGAAACGGAGAGAGTGAAAACAGAATGCTTTCGGCCGACTCTTTCGTACAGATTACGGCAACCGACGCCGGCGGAAAGAGCGTACATAAAGAGAAGAAGATATTTCTCTCGGCCCTCGGCGGAAACGGCTTCGACGAGACTCTGCAGATAGACGGTAAAACACTGCATGTAAAGTATAAAGACTTCATCAAAGACGCCATACAGACTGCGGTTGAGGACCCGAACGGCAAACCCATAATCGTATATACGGTCGTTACCCCTTCCGGACCGGAGAAGTATTTTCTCTCCGAGGGAGAATATACGGATTTGGGCCCATATGTGATGATTTTCGGAAAAGATGAGCCGGGACCGATAGCCAAGCCCTACATTCATATCTTTATGAAAAACGGTAAGTTCCGCTTCAAATCGAATGTCGATATCGGCTGGTTCAAGATGCAGGATCAGAGCAAAGGTGTGTTCGAAGCGGGCAAAGAGCACCCGTTCAATCCTAAGATGATGTATATGGTAAACGGAATACAGATGGTTCCACAAATGACACTCGCCAAAGGTGTCAAAAAGCTCGTGCCGTTGAAAGATTACAAAAGCACCATGAAACTGAAGATGGACAGACCTCTTTCAGCCCTGATAGTCGAAGTGGAGTACGACGGCAAGAAAAGAGAGGTAGCCCTTATGGGAATGGGCAAACGCTTCAAAGGTTTTACCGAAAAGGTCGATTTCGGCAATGTTAAAGTATCCCTGGAGTGGGGTTCCAAAGAGATAGAGCTTCCGTTTTATATCTATCTCAAAAAGTTCGTGATGGAGAAGTATCCCGGCTCTATGAGCCCGTCGTCCTATGAAAGCCATATAATACTCTATGACGAGAAAAACGGAGTGAAAATGCCATACAATATCTTCATGAACCATCCGCTCGAATACGGAGGTTTCAAGTTTTTCCAGTCGAGCTACGACCAAGATGAGAAGGGTACGGTTCTCTCCGTAAACCACGACCCGGGTAAATGGCCTACATATATAGGGTACATCCTTCTTGCGGTAGGGCTTTTCCTGAACCTCTTCAATCCATACGGACGATTCGGAAAGCTCGCTCGCACACGCTACATAGATAGTGCGAAAAGCGGTGCCGCTGCAGCGGCCGTCGCAATGGTTATGCTCTTCGGTGCAGGTGACCTGAAAGCGGCACAGGATCATGCCGGCCACAACCATGCGGCAATGAGTATGGAGCAGATAATCGAGACCGTCAAAAAGATAGACAGAAAACATGCCGACAACTACGGCTCCATTCTACTGCAGGGGCCCGACGGCAGAATCAAGCCGATAGATTCGGCCGCGATAGATATTTTGAACAAAATTCACGGATCCGACACTATGCTCGGTCTCACACACAACCAGATCATTTTGGGTATGGCCACAAAACCATCCTACTGGAAGAGAATAAAGCTCATAAAGGTGAAACACCCCGAAGTAAAAAAACTTCTCGGTATCCCGCAGAGCGATAAATATTTCGCCTTTATCGATATTTTCGACAAAAGCGGAAACTACAAACTTGCCAAAGCTGTCGAAGAGGCGGCCAGAAAGAGGCCTGCGGAGCGCGGTACTTTCGACAAGGAGCTACTTAAAGTCGATGAACGTCTCAATATCGCCTATATGGTCTTCACCGGCGACTTCATGAGATCGTTCCCGCTAAAGGATGATCCGAACAAAAAGTGGTACGCTCCCGCGGAGGCTTTAAAAACATTCCCGCCGGCTCAGGCCAACGAGATCAGGAGAATTCTCGAAAAGAATTTCGTGGGGCTCAACAAAGGTTTACAAACGGGTGACTGGAGCATGGCAGACGAAGCTGTAGACGAGATAAAAGCGTTTCAGCAGAAATACGGGGGTGATATAATCCCTCCAAAAAGCCGTATAGAGGCGGAGCTGCTCTATAACAAGCTCGATCTGTTCAACAGACTTGTACCGGTCTACCTTCTCTCGGGTCTGGCGCTCCTGTTTCTGATATTTCTGCGTCTTGTACGGCCGAATCTGAATCTCAGAACTCCTACCAGAATAGTCGTTGCCATACTTGTCGTAGCCTTTTTGGCACACACTTTTGCACTTGGACTGAGATGGTATATTGCGGGTCACGCACCGTGGAGTAACGGCTACGAAGCGATGCTCTATATCTCCTGGGCCATCATTCTGGCTGGAATCCTTTTTGCCAGACAGTCTGAATTCGCGGTATCTTCTACCGCCATATTTGCGGGCATCACCCTCTTTGTCGCACACCTGAGCTGGCTCGATCCGCAGATTACGACGATGGTACCGGTGTTGAAGTCGTACTGGCTCACCATCCACGTTTCGGTAATCACATCCAGTTACGGTTTCCTGGGGCTGAGCGCCCTTTTGGGACTCATCGCACTTGTTCTTTTCATAATGCTCGGTTTTTCCAAAAATCACGAGACGAAAAGACAGATCGTTCTAAATATTAAAGAGACGGCCAGAATAAACGAGATGTCCATGATAGTAGGGCTCTCCCTGGTAACCGTAGGAAACTTTCTCGGCGGAGTCTGGGCAAACGAGTCGTGGGGCCGCTACTGGGGATGGGATCCGAAAGAGACATGGGCACTGGTAACCATACTTGTCTATACGGCCGTGATTCACCTGCGATTCGTTCCCAAACTCTGGAACACGTTCAACTTTACCGTTCTTTCGGTAATTGCGTACAGCTCTGTAATCATGACCTACTTCGGCGTCAACTACTATCTATCCGGTCTGCACTCCTACGCGGCGGGTGATCCGGTACCTGTACCTACATGGGTATACTACGCCGTCGCTATTGTAGCGGGACTTATCTTGGCCGCATACAGAAACGAAGCACTCTTCGAAAAGCTCCAAAAAGAGGTACTTAAAAGATCCGACTCCTAACCTTTAGCTCTCTATGTTAGGGAAAACCGTTTAGGTTTTCCCTTTCTCCGCCTCTTTCATTGGGCACTGACCGAATGGAATAGAAAATGCTAGGAGATTGGCAAACATTCCAAGGAGCCAATCGTGTCGAAAGAGGTGAAATATCGGAGAATGAACCAGGAAG
>JALSXE010000111.1:0-5022 GCA_027072755.1 Campylobacterales bacterium
AGCAGAAGTTCGACCGCAGTCGATACCGCTCTGTGGCCGTTATCAACATGGCGGCCACATGGATGCCCGATTTCGCTATAGCGGTAGCGCTTAAAAGCAAGCAGAAAAAGTATCCTGATACAATTTATGTAAAAGACAGAGTCAAGAAGGGTGTCGAAGTCTGGAATATGGCGGATGACGATGCCAACATAGCCGTTATAGGTCCGAACGGAGTGGTACTTTATGCAAGAAGCGGAAAGATTCCCGAGTCCGAGTATGAGAAGATCATCTCTATAATCAGGCGGGAGATCGCGAAGCTGTAAAAGTCCGAGAGACGGCTGCCTCCCGGAAAAGTCGCCTTATCTCTTCTCTGTTTGAGGGTAGATGTCGCTGTTTGGAATGTTTGTTTTGTCCATTCCGCTCTTCTCCTGATGCCTGTCCGTATCATAATGAACCACGGTATCGGAAGGACCGTAAGTAGTATCGGAATAGTGAACGATATCCTCTGCAAAAGCTGCGGAAGCGAGGGCGAAGATCGCCACGGCAAGAAGTGATTTTTTCATCTGTAACCCCTTTATCAAGATTTTTGCGGATTTTAGCGAACCCATCAAAAAATCCGATAAAGAAGATCAGGTAATCTGAAGATTTAAAAATAGGATAAAAATTATCTTATTTACTCGTGCGGCCCTTTAACGGAAGGGTCGGTATTATTTCAGCGGTTCCCACTCCGGCTCGCTCTCGAGCGGCGGAAAACCGTCCAGAATCTCCAGAGGTTTATAGTTCATTTTATAAGCGAACGATCGACACCCCTCAACCCAGTAGCCCAGGTAGATCCAGCGCAGATCCATCCGTTTGGCCAGCTCTATCTGCATCAAAAGGGAGTAGGTGCCGAGCGACTGTTTAGAGTAGTCGGGATCGTAATAGAAGTAGATGGAGCTTATTCCGTCTTCGGTGATGTCTATGAGGTCTACGCCGACTAGCTTGTCGTCTATGAAGTAGAGAACCTCTTTTCCGAAATCGTGTGCGCCGTCTACGAAGTTTTCGTAGTATAGCTGCGGGTTTATGGGTGTATAGTTCCATCCTGCCGTTTCGCTTTTGTGCTTGTGGTAGCGGTTGTAGAGTTCGAGGTGCTCCTGTGTCATACCGGGCTTTCTGATATGGATGAGCGTATCTCTGTTTTTCTTCACGGTACGCTTTTGAGACTTCGTAAGCAAAAAGTTCTGCGCATCTATCCGAAGGCTTTTGCAGCCGTTGCAGGCTGCGCAGATGGGGTGAAAGAAGTAGCAGCCGATACGCCTCCATCCGCGTGCGACAAGCTTCGTAACGAGGCTCCTGCTCGCGTTTCGCATATAGCGGTAGTACATACGGGTCTTCTCGCCCGGCAGATAGCTGCACGGGTAGTCGAGCATACAAAAATCTATGGAGTGTTCGCTGTTTTGTTCGATATTCACTGCACTATCTCGTAAACGATCTCTTTTCTGTTCTTTATCTGCTTTATATCCACGATACCGAGATTTTCGATATCCATAGCCAGCAGACTCTCTTCGTCCATGATAGCACGTTTTGCCATCTCTCTCAACACCTTCCCCCTGTACGCTTTCGCCCAGTGGCTTACGCTTTTGCCGTTTTTCAGAAACTTCATCGTTATATGAGGGCTCTCGATCTTGTAGAACTTTTCATAAAAACCGGCCCTCAGGTCTACCACCGTGCCCCTCTTTTGCAGATACTCATCCAGCGCATCGCTGAAGTGCTCTTTGTAGAACTTCTCGGGTGCGAAACCCTCTATGTGTTCACCCTGCTTGAGCTTGTAGTCTGGAATCTTGTCGCTCGCGCATATAGGCCCGAAGAGATTCGAGAATATGATCAGGTGTTCATCTATATACTCCCGCCCGCCCGGTGCCAGAGTTTCGTACCCGAGATATTCGTAAGCCACCCCGCTGTAGCGCTCCACCGCCTTCATGACTGGCGCTTCGAGTATATTTGTGCGGTAGCGCTCTATCTGCTTTTCGTCTTTGAGACCGGTAACCTTTTTTATCTTCTCCAGAGGGCCATTTTCGAGCAGTTCGCTGTATCTGAGTGCGACTTCGAGCCTCTTTTCATAAAGCTTTGGAAAGCAGAACGAATCTCTATCGAGGCGGGCGGTGCCGCCCTCTTGTTTCGCTTCGCTCGGTGCGAAAAGTATCGTCATCGTCACCTCTTTTTGGTTGAAGTTTACCAAAAGAATCGGAATTTGCGAAGAGTGCACAAAAATTACACAGAGAACAAATAAGATATAGGTGTAGAGCGCAACGGCGCGCAGTCGTAAAAGGCGGTTTGAAACCGGCAGAGAGGTAGAAGCGTGAAAAGCACTCAAAACAGCGGTCACAGCGGCCATATGATGCCTACGGGAGACTCCCGCGCACTGAAAATCACCGGATGGCTTACCGGGATCTATTTTTTCATAGAGCTCGCCATCGGCTACTGGAGCGGATCGGTCGCGGTCATATCGGATGCCCTGCATACATTCTCCGCGGTAGGCGGTGTGCTCATAGCCCTTGTGGCCGGCCATATGGCGGCGGCCCCGGCCTCGAAAGAGGCGACTTTCGGGCTGATTAGAGCCGAGATCGTGGGTGCTCTGTTTAACGGGCTATTCCTGCTTCTCATGGCGTTTTACGTCTTCTGGATGGGGTATCAGCGCCTCAAATCACCCATAGAGATTCCCACGGGTCCGATGCTGCTGGCGGCGGCGGGAGGGCTGGTTACGGAGTTCATAAGCCTCTGGCTTCTGTTTGGAAGGCAGAAGGGGAACCTGAACATGAAAGGGGCGCTCTGGCACGTCATTCAGACATTTGTAGGGAGCATAATCATCATAGTGGCGGCGCTGGTCATCAAGTTTACAGGCTTCTACAGAATAGACCCAATTCTGGGGATGCTCTTCGGGCTGGTGCTTCTGTGGGCTTCGTGGGGAATAATCCGCGAAGCGACCGCGATACTACTGCAGAGAGTGCCGAGAGATTTCGACTTCGAAAAGATGGTCGAAACGGTAGAGGGGATGGAGCATGTCATAGATGTACACCATCCGCACGTATGGGCACTGACGACAGGAAAGAACATAGTCTCGATGCATGTGCTGACAGACAAAAAGGGTGACCGTGACGAACTCTTGAGCAGGATTCACAAACTGCTCAAAGATCGCTTTTCGGTCTATTTTTCAACTATTCAGATCGAGACTAAATGCCCGGAAGCCTCTGAGGCGGAAGATATCGACCTGAAGCCGAGAGAGAAAAAGGAGCAAAGATGAGAACCGGAATATTTTACGGCAGCAGCGGCGGCAATACTGAAAGGGTCGCGAAGATGATAAAAGAGGCGCTCGGTATGGATGCCGACCTGATCGACGTGGCGAATGCCGGGGCGGAAGATTTTCAAAAGTACGATCTGCTGATTCTCGGCAGCTCCACGTGGGGAGACGGCGATCTTCAGGATGACTGGGAGGATATTTTCGACGAGTTCAAAAAGATCGATCTATCCGGCAAAACGGTCGCGCTCTTTGGTACGGGAGATCAGGAAGAGTACCCCGACACGTTCGTAGATGCGATGGGAACGCTCTACGATCAGGCAGTGCAAAACGGCGCCAGGGTAGTCGGCGACGGCTGGCCGACGGAAGGGTACGACTTCGACGAATCTACAGCGGTAAGAGACGGGGCCTTCGTGGGTCTTGCCATAGATGAGGATAACCAGGAGGATCTTACATCCCAAAGGGTCTGGAAGTGGGCCGAAGGGGTTAAAGCTTCCGTATCAAAAAGAGATTCGGACGAACCCCTAAGAATCCTCTAGGCGGCTCAGAAAATCGGCCGCCACGCTGTCCATGGCCTGAATATGCAGGTTCAGCCACTCCATGAACTCATCTTCGATAAACTCTCTAAGAGCCTCACGCTCTTTGAAGTTTCTCCAGTTCATGTAGGCCATGCGGGTCTCTCCCATAATGCGGTTGTGGTCGCTTCTGTGTATGTCGAACGTCCCGAAGCCCCTGTTTTTAAGCATGTTCTCTTCATACTCGAAATGTTTCTGCATATGCGTCAGCAGCGCCTCCACGGCGGAAGTGACCTCTGAATCGGAGCCATTTTCTATTTTGGCCAGAAGATCGTTGATGAGGTCCGCCTCTTCGTAGTGCATGGCGTTCATATCGTCGTAACCGACGGTCGGCAGTTTGGTTTTGTCAATCATGCGGTTCCTGTCGTTTTTTTACATGTCCAGCGGGCTTTTGATGTTCCCGCGGCTCAGCTCCCGGACGACGTGGGTGTAGATCATCGTCGTTTCGAGGTTTTTGTGGCCCAGAAGCTCCTGAATAGAACGGATATCCACACCGTTTTGCAGAAGATGAGTCGCGTAGGAGTGCCTGAACGTATGCGCCGTGACACGTTTTAGAACACCCGCCTCTCTCGCCGCTTTCTGGATGTTTCTCGAAAAGGTGCTCTCCAGAATGTGATGTCTTCGTATCTTGCCGGTCCGTGGATCTTTCGAACGTGATTTCATTGGGAAAAGGTACTGCCATTTCAAATCTTTCGCGGCTCCAGGATATTTTCTGGCGATGGCATGGGGAAGATGGACCTCGCCGAATCCGTCTTTCAGATCCTGTTCGTGCAGCCTGACAACCGCCTCCACCTGCAGCTGCAACTCCTCTTTGAGCTTCAGCGGCAGAGGCAATACCCTGTCCTTTTCGCTTTTCAGAGGGACTCCCAGCACCTGCTCGTAAAGAAAAAGGAGCGCGTTGAACGCCTGATTCTGCGTGCTCGGTGCGACGTTTTTTTCCCTCGCCAGCCATGTCAAAAAAGCTTCGATCTCCGCTTTTCCCATTTTGGCGGGATGCCGCTTGCCATGAAAAAGGATATACCGTTTGATCCATCCGATATACGATCTTTCCGTCTTGATGCTGTAATGTTTAAGACGAATTTTGTCTCGTACGATATCCAACAGTTTCTTTTTCTGCATGGTGGAATAGTACCTTGATTACTCTGATATACAGGAAAAATGGCAGTTCAATATAGTAATATTGGTGTAAAGATA
>JALSXE010000112.1:0-5007 GCA_027072755.1 Campylobacterales bacterium
ACTTAAGACCGTGGATATACTCGGCAAGAGCCTGGATATCGGCATCGCTGAGAGACTGAACCTGGCTCTTCATCATCATACCCATACCGTGGGCGTTTCTTTTGCCGGCTTTGTATTGCTTGAGGTCCTCAACAAGCGTAGCGACATCCATACCGCCGATAACGGCAGACTTTCCGAGAGCTTTCTTCTCACCTTTTGCACCGTGGCATCCGGCACATTTTTTAAACAGGGCGGCTCCGTCGGCCATTACGAGTGAAGCGGCTCCTGCGAGCATCAGTGCGAGTGTTGCTTTTTTCATTTTATCTCCTTTACAAAAAGTTATAATTGGAAATTGTACCAGACTCGCTGTAAATTAGCAAGAGGGCACGTTTCCGCTGTCGTTTGCGTACTCGTACGCAAAGTCGTAAAGATCGTCGATATACTTCTTGAACTTGTCGCTGTGGAAGTATTTGTCGCCTTTGGGGCAGAGTTTGCCCATCTCGTCGGCGAACTTACCGCTCTCTTTTATCTCTTCCCACTCGTCCTGCGAGTGTTTGGCGGCAAATTTCGCTCCGTTGAAGCCGCACAGCTTCTTTACCTTCTTCTGATAGATCTTCTGACCTCTATCCACATCTGCGGATGCGGTGACGGCCGTCAGGCTCATCATGAAGAAGCCGGCTGCGAGCAGCGTAAGTAGCTTTCTCATCTAAAACCTCCTAGTTTTGATACCCACATTGTAAGAGACAATCGTGGAGTGATCGTGAAAAGGATTCTATCACAAACTATTCGATCTTGCCAAATACCTTATATTTCTCCCAGTAGATATCTATCGCCCTTCTGAGCTCTTCGTCCGAAAGCGTGGTCTTGGGCATGAGCCCGTAACGCGACACGATCTCTTCCGTAGCGAGTGAAGCCTTTCTTCTCGGGTGTTTGAGGTAGTTTCTGAGTGCCTGCTTAACCCGCCTTTCACTGCTGTATTTAAGTAGATAGTTAAAGAAGAATTTGTCCAGTGAAACCGGCAGATTTTCATGACATTTGACGCAGTTTCGTTCATAGATATTCATATCCGCCGCAAGCAGAGGCGATATCATGAGTAGAATCGTAACAGCTAAACGTCCCATTTTACGGTAACCTCCGATCCTCGCCCTTTTTGAGAGTCTATCTCTATCTTCAGACCGTACTCCTGTGCGATCATAGCCACTATGTTAAGCCCTATGCCGAAGCCTCCCGCACCGCTGTCGAACCTTTTGTAACGTTTGAACACCTCTCTTATCTGCCTCTCGTCCATGCCTATGCCGCTGTCTTTGACGACCAGCTCACCCGGGCGCACTTTTACGAATATATCGCCGCCTCTTCGGTTGTATTTTATCGCGTTGGAGAGGAGGTTGTCGACGAGGCGGGCCATCTTGTTCTCGTCGATATGCAGCTTTATTCCGGGCTGAATATCGGTTTCGATATCTATCTTTTTCGATTCGGCCAGTATCCTGAAGTAGTCGACCCTCTCCTGAGCCAGCCTGCTAAGATCTACATCGGCATCTTCTGATACGATCTTGTGGTTTAGTGCCAGATAGGTAAGATCCTGGTAGATCGTGCTGATCGTCCTGGCTCCAATCTCTATCCGTTTGATCTTTTTAGCAGTTTTGGGGTCTAGCTTCCGAGTATCTATCATCTCTATGTTGCTGAGTATGGCGCTTACCGGGGTGTTGAGCTCGTGGGTCGTATCTTTTATGAATCTGTCAAGCAGGTGTATGGCGTCTCTCATGGGTGAAAGAAAGAGGCGCATCAGCATCACCCCGGCCCCAAGGAAGATGACAAGCAGGAAACCGCCGTATATAAGAATGTTTTTCCATGCCCTGGTAAACCATTTTCCGTCGTCGTCTATCTCCACTACCGTATATTTGGTACCGAGGTAGTAGGAGTCGAGAACGTGTATATACTGTATGACTCCGTCGGTAGTGTAGATCACCTTTTCAAGCTGTACCCCTTCGGGGTGTTTGAGGGTGGAGAAGATCTGAACATGGTCGGCGTCGTAGATGGCGGACCTGTAGAGCGGGTTTCTGGGGTATGTTCTGTATCGGTCGAAATAGATATGGAGCAGTTTCAACCCGTCTATCAGCTCTTTGGAGTACTCTTCGAGCTCGAGCCTCTTTGTCTGGAGCATAAGGTCTTTTTGGAGCTTGAAGTAGATAGTCGAGCCCAATGTCAGTATCAACAGGACAAGGAACGAGTAGAGCGCGATGAAACGGACGAGGGTTATCCGCTCGCTACGGTTGATACCTGTAGCCGTAACGTTTGATACTGACAATTCTATCTTTTCCTATGATCTTTCTGAGATTTTTTATGTATGTCCGAAGAGAGGATTCGCTCGGTGTCTCGTCGTAGCTCCAGAGGTGTTCGTATATGGTGTCGTGCCCTATCACCTCGTCGGGCCTGCTCAAAAAGAGTTTCAGCAGCGCAAGCTCCTTGGGCTGCAGGGAGGCCGGCTCGCCGTTTACATACAGAGTGCCGCCTACCGAGTCGAAAGTGATGCCCGGAGCTATCTCGATCCCCGGATCCTTTTTGTGTGAAAATTTTCTTTTAAGAAGTGACTCCATCCGCAAAAGAAGCTCTTTGAGGGCGAAAGGCTTCCTTATATAGTCGTCGGCTCCGCTCTCGTAACCCTCTTCGAGACTCTCGAGCGTATCGAGGGAGGTTATGAATATGGCGGGCGTGTCCACACCGTTTGAACGGGCATACTTCAAAAGATCGAAACCGTTAGTCCCCGGTACGTTCACATCGAGCAGCAGCAGGTCGTAACGCTTTTCGTAGAGCTTCTCTTCCGCCTCTTCGCCGCTATACGCCGTCTCTACCTCGAATCCTTCCTCTTCGAGAAATTCGACAACGGTATCGCTGAGGTTTGTGTCGTCTTCGAGCAGGAAGACTCTATTTCTTTTCGACATCTGTCAACTCTTTCACCTTTTTTCTGTAGAGCCGCTTCTCTTTCGGAGTCATCGCAGGCTCCCTCTTTTTCAGTTCACGCAGGATAAGCGCGATATTTTTACCTCCCGGATGGAGCGAGGCTATCAGCTCCTCCGTGCTTCTTTCGGCATAGTCGATCGCCCATAGCAGTACCGAAGCAAGAAGCAGTACCGATAAAACCCTGAGCATCGCTTAGCCCGTATGTCTGGCCACGAGTTCGGCGATCCGGGCGGCAGGTAGAGCACCGCTTACCCGGTCTACCTCCACGCCCCCTTTGAATACGATGATGGTAGGGATTCCGCGTATTCCGAAAGGGGCCGCAAGCTGCTGGAACTGCTCGGTGTTCACCTTCGCAAACTGCGCTTTGAGTGGAAACCGCTGCGCGGCCTCTTCGTATGCGGGCGTCATCATGCGGCACGGTCCGCACCAGGGCGCCCAGAAGTCAACAACTACGGGGATGTCGCTCTTTTGAATATGGATAGGGAAAGTTTCCGGGGTGAGTTCGACGGGGTGTGTGTCGAGCAGCGATCCGCGGCAGTGGCCGCAGACGGCTTTGTTGTAGTGCTCTTTGAGCGGTATTCTGTTCACTTTGTGGCAGTGCGGGCAGACAACATGTATATTCGCCATCTTCGCTCCTTTTCTTGCATCTGTTGAATCTGATCTTATTTTACCTCAATTTTTGGAGCACTTTTGTACAATAGGTATCAAAAAAGGGATAATCTTTGCAGTTTGAAACCTATCCGTTCGAGAAGCTGACCATGCTTCTTGAAGATATCACGCCGGCCGAAGAGTACGACCCTATAACCCTGACGATAGGCGAGCCTCAGTTCGATACGCCGAAGTTCATAAGCGATGCACTCTGCACAAACTCCCCGCTGCTTAAAAAGTACCCCAAAACTGCGGGCGAGCCTGGGCTCAGGGAGGCTATGCGCGGCTTTGTGAAGAGGCGCTTTCATATAGAGCTGGACGATTCGCAGATAATTCCGACATTCGGAACGAGGGAGCTTCTTTTCAACTTTCCGCAGTTTCAGCTTGCAGATAAAAAAGAGCCTAAGATGGCCTTCACGAACCCTTTTTACCAGATATACGAGGGAGCGGCCGTAGCCTCGGGGGCGAAGGTGCTGTATCTGGACCTGCTCAAAGAGAACGGCTTTTTGCCGAAAGTCGACGAGAGCGAGCTTGCGGATTGCGACCTGGTGATTTTGAACTTTCCGAACAACCCTACCGCTTCAGTCATGGACAGAGAGAGTATGAAGGAGTGGGTGAGGCTGGCTCTGAAACACGACTTTGTCCTCCTGAACGACGAGTGTTACAGCGAGATATACACCTCTGCGCCGCCGGCGTCGATACTGCAGGCCTCCATAGAGGCCGACAACCCGGGTTTTAGAAACGTTCTGGCGATTAACTCGGTCTCCAAACGATCGAGCGCACCGGGGCTAAGAAGCGGTTTCATAGCCGGCGACGATGAGATTTTGAGGGGGTACATTCGCTACCGAACGTATGTGGGATGCGCCTCTCCGCTGCCGCTTCAGGCCGCTGCCGCCGCCGCATGGAGCGACGAGGAGCATGTGATGGGCTTTCGCGAAAAATATAGGGAAAACTTCGAGATCGCGAAGGAGATCCTCGGTATAGATGTGCCCGGGGCCACCTTTTATATATGGCTCGAAGTGGGTGACGAGCTGGAGTTTACAAAGAGGCTCTATGAGCGCTACAACGTCAAAGTACTGCCCGGAAGCTTCTTGGGACGCGAAGGAGCGGGCCAGGGGTTCGTAAGAATAGCGCTGGTCGAAGAGGCTTCGAGGACGATAGAGGCTCTGAAGCGGATAAAAGCATCTCTGGAAGATATAAAGGCGTGACATCGGTCTCGAAATCTGAGATTTCGAAGCTTTAGGGGGTTGTAGGGACTTTAGTCCCTGCCGGATTGCGGGCTTTGCCTCCGAGTCCGTAATCAATTTCGACGTTTTGTGCGCTAAACGTCGTCTCGAAATCTGAGATTTCGAAGCTTTAGGGGGTTGTAGGGACTTTAGTCCCTGCCGGATTGCGGGCTTTGCCCGGAATCCGTATAATTAT
>JALSXE010000113.1:0-4995 GCA_027072755.1 Campylobacterales bacterium
GCGTACCGTATTTGTATATCCGAGGTGGGATATAGTGCAAAAGAGGCTCAAAAAGAGCCGATAAAATGTTACAATAACACAAAAGGAGAGAGAGATGATTCAGATAATGGACAAAGTTCTGGGTTGGACAATGGTTATCATGGCGGCATATACACTCTGGGCGGTCGTTACCGCAAATCATGCTTATGTCGGTTGATCGTTGAGCAGAAGCGACATCGTAAAAAAGGGGGGTTCTCTGCCCCTCTTCGCAGCATTTCTTTTTTTTCTTCCATCCCTGCTTTTCGCAAAGGTCGATTTCGTACTTAAAAACGACGGAGTAATGCCGCAAAAAGAGGTGGAAAAGCTCGAAGAGATGGGCTCCGAACTTTATAGAAAGAGCGGGGTGGCAGTATTTGTAGCCGCCGTTGCCGAACTCAATGAGACGAAACCGGTGGATATAATAGAGCCGCTGAAGCAGAACTATCCTGACTATATTCTCCTATATTTCTCGATGAAACCTACAGCAGTGAACATATTTGCATCCGAAAAGACAAAGGCTCTTATAGATATCGACCAGATTCTTAGCCCGCTACCGTGGCGGGGTACGATAAAGCCTATTATGAGCCCGGCATTCAGCAAAGACCAGAATGTAAAAAATGAAGTAGCGATTTTCAACGGGTATGCGGACATTGTGGACCAGGTGGCGGCCAGTAAAGGTGTTAAGCTTGAGAGCAGCATCGGTAGCGGAAGCAGAGACAGCTTCAGGGTGATTAGATGGATATTTTACGGAATACTCGCTCTGTTTCTAATCCAGTATATTATATTTAAGGTGAGGGGAAGACGTGGAGAGTCCTGAAAAAAAAGAGGCAAACTACTGGCCCTATGCCATTGTGGGAATGATACTGACGGTTGTGATATTGGGCGCATGGACTATAAAAGTTGCGATAAAAAACCCGGTTCAGCTTGAGAACAGCTACATGATGAAGTATCAGGACGTTGATGAGAATATCAACGAGATACTCGAAAAGCAGCGCCGTTTCGATATGAAATACTCAATCGCACTCGATTCGAACAGGCTCAAACCGGGGAAGAACCGGATCGAGGTAAAAATTTTAGATAATAAGGGCGCCCCTGTGAAGGGTGCGAAAGTCAAAGTTCTGCTTACGAGACCGAATACCGCTCAACACGATATAGAGCTCGAGAAGTTCGCCTATAGTGACGGTCGTTATCTAAGTGAGGAGTTCATCCTCGACAAGATCGGGCGCTGGAATATCGTAGCCAAGGTGGAGCTCGGAGGCGATGAAGGGTATAAAAAATATAAGACATTCGTCAAATAGAGGCTGAACGGAGAAGTGTCTTTGTCCATATGCAGGCTCCCGTCAAGCTTATAAAATACTGAAATTAAGTAAAGATTAATCAAATATACTCTACAATCCCTTCGTTCAAATCTTTTTAAAGGTCAACTACCATGAAAATGACTAAGATGGTAAACAGCGCTCAGGTTGAGCGTGACTGGATCGTACTCGATGCAGAAGGAAAAACATTCGGACGACTGGTTACGGAGATAGCAACCTATCTTCGCGGAAAACATAAACCATATTTTACGCCGCATGTAGACTGCGGTGACCATGTCGTAGTGATCAACGCGTCGAAAGTTAAATTCACCGGGACGAACAAACTCGAAGACAAGCAGTATCACAGACACAGCGGATATTTCGGCAGTGTAAAAAGCGAAAAACTCGGTGAGCTCGTAGAGAAGAACCCCGAAAAGCTTTTCAAACTGGCTACGAGGGGAATGCTGCCCAAAACAAAACTCGGACGTGCTATGCTGAAGAAGCTGCGAGTATATGCGGGAAGCGAGCATCCGCATACAGCACAAGTGAAAGCTAAAGGATAATAGATATGGCAAATGTTTATGCAACCGGAAAACGCAAAAGCGCCGTCGCAAAAGTCTGGCTCAAGCCCGGCAGCGGAAAGATGACTATCAACGGTATCGGCCTGGATGAGTGGCTGGGCGGTCACGAAGCTATAAAGAGAAAGGTAATGCAACCTCTTCTTCTGACGAAGCAGGAGGCGAGCGTAGATATTGTGGCCCAGACTCTCGGAGGCGGATACTCTGCGCAGGCGGATGCGCTGAAGCACGGAATCTCCAAAGCTCTGGCGGCGTATGATGAAGAGTTCAGAAAGATTCTCAAGCCGAACGGTCTCCTTACACGCGATTCACGTGTGGTCGAGCGTAAGAAGTACGGCAAGCACAAAGCCCGCCGAAGTCCTCAATTCTCCAAGCGTTAACATTTTCCCGGGATCTCCCGGGGGAGAGTCTCCTATGAAAAGAGTCATTATAACCGTTTTGATACTGTCGATATCGCTCTTCGCAGGCGTGAAGGATCTCGATATCGAAAATTTCGAGAAGGCAAAAAGCGAAGGTGTTCCCGTCATAGATATCCGTACACCGTCCGAGTGGCGTGAAACCGGAGTCATAAAAGGGAGCCATACCATCATGTTTTTTGACCGGTCCGGAAGATATGACCTTAAATCGTTTTTGGAAAGACTTTCAAAACTTGGAATCAACAAAGATAAACCTTTTATTCTCGTGTGCAGATCCGCATCGAGAACGAAGATGGTCGGCGACTTTCTTTCGGACAAAATGGGATACAAAAAGGTATATGAGCTACAAGGCGGCATACTGAACTGGAAAAGGCACAACAAGCCTCTCGTCCCACCGTCACGATGAGAACTCTGCTGCTGCCTCTGCTGCTCTCTCTACAAATATTTGCCTCTACACTCCATCTTGCTCTCGGAGCCAATCCGAGCAGGATCAATCCACTTCTTGCGACCGACAGCGCAAGCGGAGAGATAAGCGGGTGGATATTCAACGGACTTGTAAAGTTCGACAAAAACGGTGATATCGTCGGCGATCTTGCGGAGTCGTGGAGGTTCGAGTCTCCGGTCAAACTGATTTTTCACCTTAGAGAAGGTGTTAAGTGGCACGACGGTAAACCGTTTTGCGCCGAAGACGTCGTTTTTACATTTTCGCTTCTGAAATCATCCAAAATCTTCACACCGTATGCGAGCGATTTCAGGTATGTGGAGTCGGTAAGGGCGCTCGGCCCGTTAAGAGTGGAGGTAACATATAAAGAGCCATACTTCAAGGCGCTTCCCATCTGGATGATGGGTATTTTGCCGAGCCACATATGGAGGGATGTAGAAGATCCGATGACGTCAGAGTTCAACAGGAAACCCATAGGCACCGGACCGTATCGGCTCAAGAGTATGCAAAACTCCGGGGATGTGATTTTGGAGGCTAACGACGACTATTTCGAGCACCGCCCCTACATAGATACGATTCATTACCACTTCATGCCCGATCCCACGACGCAGTTTCTGATGCTCAAGGCGAAGAGGCTCGACATGGGTTCTCTGACGCCTCTTCAGAGGGAGCGGCAGCTGGACCCGTCGTTTACGGAGTACTACCGGATCGTACGGATGCAGGGTCGCGGATATACATACCTCGGTTTCAACCTCACACTTCACAAGTTCAAAGATCTGCGCGTAAGGAAAGCTATCGATATGGCGATCGACAAGCAGGAGCTTATACGCATACTCTTCTTTTCTTACGGAAGGGTCTGTCACGGACCGTTCATGCCCGGCACTTTCGCCTACCCGAAGAGGACGGTAGAGAGTCGCTATGATCCGCAAGAAGCGAAAAAGCTCCTTGAGCAGGCGGGTTACGGAGAAGAGAACCCGCTGGAATTCACGATATCTACAAACGCGAACAACACCACAAGACTGTACGCCGCTCAGATAATCCAGCACCAGCTGGCCAAAATAGGCGTGAAGGTAAAGATAAGGGCGATGGAGTGGCAGGCTTTTTTGAATACCGTCGTTACGCCCAGAAGGTTTGAAGTCATACTCCTGGGGTGGAGCCTCGGTCTGATACCCGACGCCTATGCACTCTGGCACTCCGATTCGGACAGGCTTGGCGGCTTCAACCTTGTCGGATACAGAAACGAAAAGGTTGATTCAATGATAGAGAAGGCCGAAAAGCTGACAGATATGGAGAGGGTCGGAGAGATATACAGGGAGATGTTCAACATAATAGCGGCCGACAGACCATACATATTTCTCTATATTCCAGACTCCATCACCGCGGTTAACAGGCAGATAACACCCATAGTTCCCTCCATTATCGGAATAATGCACAACCAGATCGACTGGATAAAACCATGATGACGGCAGGAAAGGGTGCTTTGCGGGAGCCGGTAACTATACTTTTCGATCTGGACGGCACGCTGATAGACTCGACCGAAGCGATACTGGAGAGTTTCCGTCACGCTTTTGACCTTTTTGAAGAGGTTGCCCCGGCAGATGAGGAGATAAAAAGGCTTATCGGTCACCCTCTGGATGTGATGTTCGAAAGCTTGGGAGCGAAGGGGCATCCGACGGATGAGTATGTGGCGGCGTACAAGGAGCACTACAGGCTGATCAGCCGTGAAAAGACGGTGCCGCTTCCCGGAGCGAAGGAGGCCGTGGAGGAGGCGGCCGAGTTCGCTCTTTTGGGTGTAGTGACCACAAAGACCGCCCGTTACTCCGTTGAACTGCTGGAGCACATGGGGCTTATGGACCTGTTCGAGGTACTGGTAGGCAGAGAGGATGTAGATAACCCGAAGCCGCATCCGGAGCCGATTTTCAAAGCGTTGGATCTACTCGAAAGGGGGGCGAGAAACTGCTGGATGGTGGGAGATACACTGCTTGATGTAGATGCCGCCAAGGCTGCGGGCGTAACTCCTTTCGCGCTCACATGCGGATACGGTGATGCCGAGGAGCTGGCAGGCGCAACCGAACATCTGGCAGAAGATGCAGTGAGTGCCGTAAAAACGATTCGACGACTCTGTACAACAGGGGTCTGAACCTGCCGGATCCGATCTTGGTGACGCTTTCTGGCGACGGCATATATACCGCTTTGTACCGCCTTTGCTCACTTTTTATCGTTTTTACGGCACTCACTGCATCTTC